>DATMKB010000157.1:0-4489 GCA_035553635.1 Mycobacteriales bacterium | reverse complement strand
GTCGGCGGCGCCCAGGCGGTCGCGATGCTCGCCTTCGGCGTCGAGGGCTGCGCCCCGGTCGACGTCATCACGGGCCCGGGCAACGTCTACGTCACCGCCGCCAAGCGGCTGGTGCAGGGCCGCTGCGGCATCGACTCCGAGGCCGGCCCCACCGAGATCGGCATCCTCGCCGACGACACCGCCGAGCCGGCCTTCGTCGCCGCTGACCTCGTCGCGCAGGCCGAGCACGACCCGCTGGCCGCCTGCCTGCTCGTCACGCCGTCGGAGGCGCTGCTCGACGCCGTCGACGCCGAGCTGCGCACGCAGGTCGCCGTCACCCGGCACCGCGAGCGCGTGGAGACGGCGCTGGCCGGCCAGAGCGCGCACGTGCTCGTCGACGACCTCGACCACGGCCTGGAGGTCGTGGACGCCTGGGGCGCCGAGCACCTCGAGGTGCAGACCGCCGACGCCCGCGAGCGCGCCCTGCGGGTCCGCAACGCCGGCGCGGTGTTCGTCGGCTCGTACACCCCGGTGAGCCTGGGCGACTACCTCGCCGGCTCCAACCACGTGCTGCCCACCGGCGGCACGAGCCGCTTCAGCGCCGGCCTGTCGGCGCAGTCGTTCCTCAAGCGCATGTCGGTCGTCGAGTACTCGGCCGAGGCGCTCGCCGAGGTGACCCCGCGCGTCACGGCGCTCGGCAGCGCGGAGGACCTCCTCGCGCACGTCGAGGCCGTGCAGGTGCGCAGCCGGTGAGCGGGCTGCCCGTCCGGGACGACCTGCGCGGGCGCACGCCGTACGGCGCGCCGCAGCTCGGGTCGGGCGGGGTGGCCAGCACAGCCCTGCAGCTCAACGTCAACGAGAACCCGCACGGCCCGTCGCCGGCGCTGGTCGCCGCGCTCCGCGACGCCGTCGGTGAGGTGGCGGGGAGCCTCAACCGCTACCCCGACCGCGAGGCCGTCGCGCTGCGCACCGACCTCGCGGCCTACCTGTCCGCGCGCACCGGCGTCGCGCTCGGGGTCGAGCAGGTGTGGGCGGCGAACGGCTCGAACGAGGTGCTGCAGCAGGTGCTGCAGGCCTTCGGCGGCCCGGGCCGCACGGCGCTGGGCTTCGAGCCGTCGTACTCGATGCACCCGCTGCTCGCCTCCGGCACCAGCACCGGCTGGGTGGCCGCCCGCCGCGCCGCCGACTTCACCCTGCCGGCCGACGACGCCGTCGCCGCCGTGCGCGCGCACCGCCCCGCCGTCGTCTTCCTCACCACGCCGAACAACCCCACCGGCACCGCGACGCCGCTCGACGTCGTCGACGCCGTGTGCACCGCCAGCGACGGCGTCGTCGTGGTCGACGAGGCCTACGCCGAGTTCAGCGACCTGCCGTCGGCCGTGACGCTGCTCGACCGCCACCCGCGGCTGCTGGTGAGCCGCACGATGAGCAAGGCGTTCGCCTTCGCCGGCGCCCGCGTCGGGTACCTCGCCGCCTCGGCCGAGGTCGTCGACGCGCTGCGGCTCGTGCGCCTGCCCTACCACCTGTCGGCGCTCACCCAGGCCGCCGCGCGCACCGCCCTGCGCTTCACCGACGAGCTGCTCGGCACCGTCGAGGCGGTGCGGGCGCAGCGCGACCGGATGGTCGACGGCGTCCGGGCCCTCGGCCTGCAGGTCGTGCCCACCGAGGCGAACTTCCTGCTCTTCGGCCCGTTCCGCGAGACCGCCGCCGCCTGGCGCGCCCTGCTCGACGCCGGCGTGCTGGTGCGCGACGTGAGCACCGGCCCGGGCCTGGCCGGCTGGCTGCGGGTCAACGCCGGCACCGAGACCGAGACGACGGCGTTCCTCGAGGCGCTGTCGGTCGTTGCCCGAGACGTGGAGGACCGATGACGCGCACGGCGCTGGTGGAGCGCACCACCAAGGAGAGCGACGTCCGCGTCGAGCTCGACCTCGACGGCACGGGCACGGCGACGTCCGACACCGGCGTGCCGTTCTTCGACCACATGGTGGCCCAGCTCGGCAAGCACGCCGGCTTCGACCTGGCCGTGCGCACGAAGGGCGACCTCGAGGTCGACAGCCACCACACGGTCGAGGACACCTCGATCGCCCTCGGCACCGCGCTGCGCCAGGCGCTCGGCGACAAGGCCGGCCTGCGCCGCTTCGGCGACGCCCTCGTGCCGCTCGACGAGTGCCTCGTGCAGGCCGCCGTCGACCTGTCGGGGCGGCCCTACCTCGTGCACTCGGGCGAGCCGGAGGGCATGGCGCCGCTCATCGGCAGCTACGACACCACCCTCACCCGGCACGTCTGGGAGTCGTTCGTCGCCGCGGCGGGCATCGCGCTGCACGTGCGCGTGCTGTCGGGCCGCAACGCGCACCACGTCGTCGAGGCCCAGTTCAAGGCGGTGGCGCGCGCCCTGCGCGACGCCGTCCAGGTCGACCCGCGCGTCGCGGGCGTCCCGAGCACCAAGGGAGTCCTGTGACCAGCCCCCGCACGCAGCAGCCGCCGGCCCCGCCCGGCCGCGGCACGCAGAGCGCCCTGCTGGCGCTCGTGCTGCTCGTGGGGCTGGTCGTCGGCGTCCCCGAGCTCGTCGACAGCGCCCGCAGCGGCTCGGTCGACCTCGCGACCGTCTTCTACCCGGTCATCCTCGTCTCGGCCGGCCTGCTGGCCTGGACCCGACGCACCGGCTCGTGACGCCCCGCGTCGTCGTCCTCGACGCCGGCTCGGGCAACCTGCGCTCGGCCGAGCGGGCACTGTCCCGCGCCGGGGCGGACGTCGTCGTCACCACCGACGCCGACGAGGCGCTCGAGGCCGACGGGCTCGTCGTGCCGGGCGTCGGGGCGTTCCGCACGGTCGTCGAGGGGCTGCACGCCGTCGGCGGCACGCGGGTGGTCTGGAACCGGCTGCGCCACGGCCGGCCGGTGCTCGGCATCTGCGTCGGGCTGCAGGTGCTGTTCGAGAAGGGCGTCGAGCACGGCGAGGAGACCGACGGCCTCGGCGTTCTCGCCGGCACCGTCGACCGGCTGCAGGCCGACGTCGTCCCGCACATGGGCTGGAGCACCGTCGAGCCGCCGCCCGGCTCGGCGCTGTTCGCCGGCGTGGAGGACGAGCGCTTCTACTTCGTGCACAGCTACGCCGCGGCCGACGCGCCCGACGCCGCTGTCACCTGGGCCGAGCACGGCGGGCGCTTCGTGGCCGCCGTCGAGCGCGGCCCGCTGTCCGCGACGCAGTTCCACCCGGAGAAGTCGGGCGACGCCGGCGCGGTGCTGCTCGAGAACTGGTTGAGGTCCCTGGGATGATGCGCCTGTGAGCCGCCACCGCACCGGATCCGGATCGCCCTCGGGCAAGGGCCGCCCGACGCCCAAGCGCACGTCGGGCGGCGTCAAGAGCCGCCCGACGCCGACGCGCTCGACGCGCACCGCCGCCAAGGGCCCGGTGTACCGCCAGCGCCGCTACCCGCCCCTGCCGCTGGCCTGGAAGCTCGTGCTGGCCGCGATCTGGGTCGCCGCGCTGGTGGCGGTCGTGCTGCTCGTCGACCCGGTGCTGGGGCAGGTCGGCATCATGATCGCCGTCACGGCCGCGCTGCCGCTGGCCGTGGTGCTCCTGCGCGACCCCTCCCGGCGCCGGCGGTGAGCCTCGAGCTTCTGCCCGCGGTCGACGTCGCCGACGGGCAGGCCGTGCGGCTCGTGCAGGGCGAGGCCGGCAGCGAGACCTCCTACGGCGACCCGGTCGAGGCGGCCCTGCAGTGGCAGCGCGACGGTGCCGAGTGGGTGCACCTCGTCGACCTCGACGCCGCCTTCGGCCGCGGGAGCAATCGCGAGCTGCTCGCCGACGTCGTGCGCACGCTCGACGTGAAGGTCGAGATGAGCGGCGGCATCCGCGACGACGCCTCGCTCGAGGCGGCGCTCGCCACCGGCTGCGCGCGCGTCAACCTCGGCACGGCGGCGCTCGAGTCGCCGGAGTGGTGCGCCAAGGCGATCGCCGAGCACGGCGACCGCATCGCCGTCGGCCTCGACGTGCGGGGCACCACCCTCGCCGCCCGCGGCTGGACGCAGGAGGGCGGCGACCTCTGGGAGGTGCTCGAGCGGCTCGACCGCGAGGGCTGCGCCCGCTACGTCGTCACCGACGTGCGGCGCGACGGGACGCTCACCGGCCCGAACCTCGACCTGCTGCGCGAGGTCTGCGCGCGCACCGACCGCCCCGTGGTGGCCAGCGGGGGAGTGAGCTCGCTCGACGACCTGCGCGCGCTGGCCTCGCTCGTGCCGCTGGGCGTCGAGGGCGCGATCGTCGGCAAGGCCCTCTACGCCGGTGCCTTCACGCTGCCCGAGGCGCTCGCCGCCGTCCGCTGAGCGACGCGGGTGGTCGCGACGGCCACCGCGACGGTGCCGACACTGCTCGGCACCACCCAGGCCCACAGCCCGCCGACGGCCTGCACGGCGAACGCCGTGACGAACGAGACGTAGCTGCCGAGCACCAGCTGCACGTGCTGGGGGAGCCAGCCCGGACGGCGCCGCCGCCGCACCACCACGGCGCC
>DATMKB010000156.1:0-2505 GCA_035553635.1 Mycobacteriales bacterium | reverse complement strand
TCGTGCTCGACGGCGTGGCGCTCTCGCTCGTGCTCGCCGGCAGCGGGCCCGTGCCGCTGCCGGACGGCGGGCAGCTGGCCCCCGAGGACGTCCTGCAGTACCTCGCCGTCGACCAGTACCGCGGGGTCGCCCTCACCCGCGAGGGGACGCTGGCCCGCAAGGACCGCCTCGAGGACCTCGCGCTGCTCGCGGCCTCCCGGCTGTCGTCGGGCGGCGGCGACACCCTGGCCCTCCTGCGGGGCATCGGCGAGGCGCTGCGCAGCGGTCACCTGCGGATGGCCAGCGACGACCCGGCGCTGCAGCCGGCGCTGCGGGCCTCCGGCGTCGACGGCGCCCTGCCGTCGGGCGACGGGCCGCTCGCCTACCCCGTGGTGTGGAACGCCACGGGCGGCAAGCTCGAGCACTTCCTGGACCGCGAGGTCGTCTACACCGCCGGCGACTGCACCGGCGAGCGTCGGCGCAGCACGATCGCCGTCACGCTCACCAACCGGGCACCCGAGGGCCTGCCCGAGTACCTGACGATCCGCGTGACCCCGGACGGGCGTACGGACAGCCGGACGAACGCGGTGACGCTCCAGGTCTACGCGACGCCCGGGGCCGACCTCGTGCGGGCCACCGTCGACGGGCTGCCGGTCGCGCCGGAGGACCCGTCGGGCCTGCTGCTCGCCAACGCCTCCGAGGCCGGCCTGCCGCTCTGGTACCTCGGCATGGAGCTGCCGCCGGACCAGCCCCGCACGCTCGTCCTCGAGTTCGACGAGCCCGTCGTGCCCGGGGAGGCGGTGGTGCCCGAGCAGCCGCTGTCGCGCCCGCTCGAGCGGACGGTGGACGTCCCGGTCTGCCCGTAGCGCCGGCCGGGTCGAGGGCACAACGCGCCGGCCGGGTCGAGGGCGCCGCGCCGGCGGTCCGGTGCCGGGGCAGAACGGCGGGAGCCCCGCACCCGAGGGTGCGGGGCTCCCGGCGGAGCGTGCGGTGCTAGGCGAGACCGCCCGGGACGACCGGGTCCTCGCGGCGGCGGCGGGAGGCCACGACGACCGCGCCACCGACGACGACCAGGCCGACGCCCGCGGCGGTGAGCTCGAGGACGTGGTCAGCGCCCGTGCGGGGCAGGCGACCGGCGGCGGTGCCGGGGTTGCCGCGGCCGTTCGAGGCACCGGCACCCGCGCCGGCGACGGAGCCGCTGACGGTGATCGGGACGCGGACCTCGTTCGGCGCGCCGTTGAGGACGCCGCGGAAGACGACGTTGTGCTGGCCGTCGGACAGGGTCGACGGCACGGTGAAGGTCACGGCCGCGTTGCCCGTGGTGTCGGCGGTGAAGCCGCCGAGCTCCTGGTAGGTCGACTGGACGCCGAAGCGGCCCTGCGAGCCCGGGTCGAAGGTGCCGGAGCCGGAGGTGACCGTGATCGACTGGCCGCGGGCCGGGGTGCTGTCGCTGGTGGTGCGGCGGCACTGGCCGGGCGGGTACTGGCCACCCGGGTTCGGGCAGTTGAAGCCCGGAGCGGGCTGCTGCGCGACCGCCGCCGGGACGTGCAGGCCGACGGCGGCGACGGCCGCGACGGAGAGGGCGGCCAGCGCGCGGCCGGTACGACGAGCGGTCATGCGGGAACTCCTGGAGGTTCGGGGCGGGGGTCCGGCCCTGAGGTGTGAGGCGCGGTGAGACGGGGAACTCAGTCCCTCTGCCATCGGCGGCCACTGTGGCACACCTGAGCGGTCGAGAACAGGCTTTCGTCCGGTTCCTCATGACGAACTCGTGAACTCTGCGTGGCATTCCCGGCAAAGCACCGGAATCCGGACAGCAGCCCCTCCTGGCCCTCCCGTGCGGCATGCTGCGCACGCCCGGTGCCGTGCCGGGCGGGACGACCGGTCGGAGGTGGACGCGTGCTGACGGCTCCCGGTCAGGCCGCGGCGCCCCCGGCGGGACGCCCGCACGGCGAGTCCTGGCTGGCGCGGTACGCGCGCCGCCTCGTCGCCCTCGACGGCGCCATGCTGCTCCTCGCCGGCCTGGTCGCCGCGCTGCTGCGCTTCGGCGGCGACGTCGAGGGCGCCGACCTCGACGGCACGTCGTACCTCTACATCGCGGCCGCGCTCGCCATGGGGTGGCTGGCCGTCCTGGCCCTCAGCCGCTGCTACGAGCAGCGCTTCCTCGGCGGCGGGGTCGAGGAGTTCCGCCGCGTCGGCAACGCCTCGCTGCGCGTGACGGCCGGCGTGGCGCTCGTGGCCTACGGCTTCCAGATCTCGATCTCCCGCGGCTTCCTCGCCGCCTTCCTCGTCATCGGCACGCTGCTGCTGCTCGTCGGCCGCGCGTCCGTGCGCGCCTGGCTGCGCCGGCAGCGGCGGGCCGGGCGATTCGTGCACCGCGTGCTCGTGGTCGGCGGGCCGGTGCAGGCCGAGGAGCTCGCCACCGAGCTGTGCCGCGAGGCGGAGAACGGCATGCAGGTGGTCGGGGCGTGCGTGCCCGGCGGCGGTGCCGAGCTGTGCACCCGCACCGGCCTGGTGGTGCCGGTGGTC
>DATMKB010000155.1:0-7683 GCA_035553635.1 Mycobacteriales bacterium | reverse complement strand
CGACGACGTCCTCGCCGCCAACGCCGACGACGTCGCAGCCGGCCGCGAGGCGGGCACCAGCGAGGCGCTGCTCGACCGGCTCTCGCTCACGCCCTCGCGCGTCGAGGCGATGGCCGACGGCCTGCGCCACGTCGCCACGCTGCCCGACCCCGTCGGCGAGGTCGTGCGCGGCTCGACGCTGCCCAACGGCCTGGAGCTGCGGCAGGTGAGGGTGCCCCTCGGCGTCGTCGGCATCGTCTACGAGGCGCGGCCGAACGTCACCGCCGACGCCGCCGGCCTGTGCGTCAAGAGCGGCAACGCGGTGCTGCTGCGCGGCTCCGGCTCGGCGTACCGGTCGAACACCGCGCTCGTCGAGGTCCTCGCGCGCGCCGCCACGGACGCCGGCCTGCCGCCGGACGCCGTCCAGCTCGTGCCCGGCTCCGACCGCAGCAGCGTCGACGAGCTCATGCGCGCCCGCGGCCTGGTCGACGTGCTCATCCCGCGCGGCGGCGCGTCGCTCATCGAGGCGGTCGTGACGCAGTCGCAGGTGCCGGTCATCGAGACCGGCGTCGGCAACTGCACGGTCTACGTCGACGCCGCCGCCGACCTCGACATGGCCGTCGACATCGTGGTCGACAGCAAGACCAGCCGGCCGTCGGTCTGCAACGCCGCCGAGACGCTGCTCGTGCACGCCGACGTCGCCGCGGTCTTCGTCCCGAAGGTGGCCGCCGCGCTGCGCGACCGCGGGGTCGTGCTGCACGGCGACGACCGCGTGCGGCACTACGACGCCGCGGCCGTCCCGGTCACCGACGAGGACTGGGCCGCCGAGTACCTCTCGCTCGACCTCGCGGTGGGCGTGGTCGACAGCCTCGATGACGCCGTCGCGCACATCCGCCGGTGGGGGAGCGGCCACACCGAGGCGATCGTGACGCGCGACGTCGCGGCCTCGCGCCGGTTCGTGCGCTCGCTCGACAGCGCCGCGGTCATGGTCAACGCCTCGACCCGCTTCACCGACGGCGGTGAGTTCGGGTTCGGCGCCGAGATCGGCATCTCGACGCAGAAGCTGCACGCCCGGGGACCCATGGGGCTCGCCGAGCTGACGAGCACCACCTGGGTGGTCACCGGCGAGGGGCACGTCCGCGGCTGACGGCGCTCTGGCCCAGCCACAGCGCCAGCCCCGAGGGGCCGGCCAGCCACGTCAGCAGGAGCGCGACGCGCGTGGAGCGCCGCTGCTGCAGGCCCTGCTCCCAGATCCACCGCCCGACGAACAGGTCGAAGGCGATGTAGTGCGCCCAGCCCGCGAGGAACGACCGCGGCTGCGCGAGCCCGCGCCGCACGGTGTCGGGGTCGCGGAAGTCGACCCGCTCGCCGCCCCAGCCGCTGGCCAGCAGCCCGACGTAGGAGGCGCCGAGGGCGGCGTAGAGCGGGGTGGCCGCGGCGACCGCCCGCGCGGTGAGCGGCGACCGCGGCAGGGCGATCATCAGCAGCCACAGCGGCGCCGTGCACGTGTTGATGACGGCGTAGAGCCGCCGCTCGCGGGCGCTGAACGGCGTCACGGTGCGGCGACGTGGTCGATGACCGCGGCGTAGTCCTCGCCGCCCCGCCCGGCCGCCTGGGCCGCCCTGGCGTGCGCGAGCACCGCCGAGGTCACCGGCAGGCCGCTGCCGGCCCCGACGGCCAGCGCGAGGTCCTTGGCCAGCAGGTCGAGGGAGAACTCGGTGCCGGAGAAGTCGCCGGCGTCGAGCATCGAGCGCTTCTGCCCGAGCGTCCAGCCGTACATCGCGCCCTGCAGCACGTCGAGCGCCACCTCGCGGCGGAGGTCGAGCTCGGCCGCCAGGTGCAGCGCCTCGCCCAGGCCCGCCGCGAGCACCCCGATGCCCTGGTTGACCACCAGCTTGAGCGCGCTCCCGGCGCCGACGTCGCCGATGCGGCGCACCCGCGCGGGGTCGCCCCACAGGCGCGCGAGCGCGTCGACCTCCGGCCAGTCCTGCTCGTCGCACCCCACGAGCACCCCGAGCTGCCCGGCGCGGGCGGGCGCCAGCGAGCCGGCGACGGGGGCGTCGGCGTACCGGGCGCCGGCGGCGCGGGCCGTCGCACCGAGCTCACGCGCGGCGTCCGGCCCGATCGTCGTGCAGTCCACGACGAGCAGGCCCGGCCGCAGCACCTGCGGCAGCACCTCCCGCACGCTGTCCGGCCCGAAGAGCATGACGACGGCGACGTCGGCGCCCTCGACCGCCTCCTGCGGCGTGGCCGCCTCGCGCGCGCCGGCGGCGACGAGGTCGCCGGCCCTGCCCGGCGTGCGGTTCCACACCACGAGGTCGTGGCCGGCGTCGAGCACGTGCCGGCTCATGAGCACGCCCATCCGCCCCAGCCCCAGCCAGGCGACGGTCCTCCGGTCGGTCATGCGGCGGACCCTACGGCCGCACCCGCGGGCGGCGCGCGCCGGCCGTGCAGCAGAATGGCGTTCGGTCCCGACCCCAGGAGCGCCCGTGCAGTCCCCGTCCTTCGCCTCGGTCGACGACGTCGCCTCCCGCCTGCGCGACGCCGGCTACCTGCCCGACGGCGCCATCGCCACCACGGTGTTCCTGGCCGACCGGCTCGGCAAGCCGCTGCTCGTCGAGGGCCCCGCCGGCGTCGGCAAGACCGAGCTGGCCAAGGCCGTGGCCACCGCCACCGGCGCCGAGCTCATCCGCCTCCAGTGCTACGAGGGCCTCGACGAGGCCCGCGCGCTCTACGAGTGGAACTACAAGAAGCAGCTGCTGCGCATCCAGGCCAGCAAGGACGACGCGCAGTGGGACGAGATCCACGACGACATCTTCGCCGAGGAGTTCCTGCTCAGCCGCCCGCTGCTCACGGCCATCCGCCGCGAGGAGCCGACCGTGCTGCTCATCGACGAGACCGACAAGGCCGACGTCGAGGTCGAGGGCCTGCTGCTGGAGGTCCTGTCCGACTTCCAGGTGACCATCCCCGAGCTCGGCACGATCAGCGCCACGCGCCGGCCCATCGTCTTCCTCACGAGCAACGCGACGCGCGAGCTGTCGGAGGCGCTCAAGCGGCGCTGCCTCTACCTGCACCTCGACTACCCCGACGCCGCGCGCGAGAAGGAGATCGTCCTCACCCGCGTGCCCGAGGTCGCCGAGCAGCTCGCCGAGCAGCTGGTGCGGACGGTCCGCGCCATGCGGGCGCTCGAGCTCAAGAAGTCGCCGTCGATCAGCGAGTCGATCGACTGGGCCCGCACCCTGGTGGCGCTGGGCCTCGACACGCTCGACGAGGAGTCGGTCAAGACCACCCTCGGCGTCGTGCTCAAGCACGCGAGCGACCACGTCCGCGCCAGCGAGCAGCTCAAGCTCAACTGACATGGCAGAGGGCCTGGTCGACCGCGAGATCGGCTTCTTCCACGCGCTGCGCGACGCGGGCATCGGCATCTCGCTCGCGGAGGTCCTCGACGCGACGCGCGCGCTCGGCACGGTCGACCTGCTCGAGCGCGAGCACCTGCGCGAGGCGTTCGCGGCCTGCGTGCTCAAGCGCCCGGCGCACCGTGACGCGTTCGACACGCTCTTCGACATCTGGTTCCCGCCCGTGCTCGGCGACCCGAGCGCCTGGTCGCTGGAGCCCGACGCCGACGCCGAGCCGGGGGAGGGGGGCGAGAGCGAGCCCGGCGACCCCCGCGTGATGCGGGAGGTGCTGAAGAACCTCCTGCTCGACGGCGACGAGGAGGCGATGCGGCGCTTCGTGCGCTCGGTCGTGAACGACCTCGGCCGCAGCGACACCGCTCCGGGCCGGCAGTCCTGGTTCTCCTACCGCGTGCTGCGGGCGCTGTCGCCGGAGACGCTCATGGCGTCGCTGCTCGACGCGATGCTCACCGAGCAGCAGCGCGGCGGGCTCGCCGAGAAGGTCGCCCGGCAGACGGTCCAGGAGCGCATCCGGCAGTTCCAGGAGATGGTCGAGGCCGAGGTCCGGCGGCGCCTCGCGGAGGACCGCGGGGTCGAGCAGGTCAGCAAGACCGCCGTGCACCCGCTCGCCGAGCAGGTCGACTTCCTGCGCGCCACCCGCGCCGACATGGCCGAGCTGCGCCGCCAGGTCTTCCCGCTGGCCCGCCGGCTCGCCACCCGGCTCACCGCCCGCCGGCGCCTCGGCCGCAGCGGCCGCCTCGACTTCCGCCGCACCGTGCGGGCCTCCCTCGGCACCGGCGGCGTCCCGCTGGTCACCCACCACAAGCCGCACAAGCCGCACAAGCCCGAGCTCGTCGTGCTCTGCGACGTCTCGGGCTCCGTCGCGGGCTTCGCGCACTTCACGCTCATGCTGGCCTACGCCCTGCGCGAGCAGTTCACGAAGGTGCGGGCGTTCGCGTTCATCGACACCGTCGACGAGGTCACCGACTTCTTCACCCCGGGCGGCGACGTCGCCGACGCGCTGGCGCGCATGTCGGCCGAGGCCGACCTCGTCTGGTTCGACGGGCACAGCGACTACGGCCACTCCATCACCGAGTTCGCCAAGCGCTACCCCGACGCCGTCGGGCCGCGCACATCGCTGCTCATCCTGGGCGACGCGCGCAACAACTACCGGGCCACCGGCCTGCAGCCGCTCAAGTCGCTCGTGCAGAGGGCCCGGCACGCCTACTGGCTCAACCCCGAGCCGCGCGCCTACTGGGGCTCGGGCGACAGCGCCACCGCGCAGTACGCCGAGGTGCTCGAGATGGTCGAGGTGCGCAACGCGGTGCAGCTCGAGGACTTCGTGCAGCGGCTCCTGCCCACCTGAGCACTAGGGTCGTCGCCGTGGGCAGGCGCGTCGGTGTCATGGGCGGCACCTTCGACCCCGTGCACCACGGGCACCTGTCGGCCGCGAGCGAGGTGCGGGCGCTGTTCGACCTCGACGAGGTCGTGTTCGTGCCGACCGGCCACCCGTACCAGAAGGCCGACCGCGACGTCAGTCCGGCCGAGGACCGCTACCTCATGACCGTCATCGCGACGGCCAGCAACCCGGCGTTCTCCGTCAGCCGCGTCGACGTCGACCGCGGAGGCGTCACGTACACCATCGACACGCTGCGCGACCTGCGCGCCGCCCGCCCGGACGACGACCTGTTCTTCATCACCGGCTCCGACGCGCTGGCGCAGATCCTCGGCTGGCGCGAGGCGCACCGCCTGTTCGAGCTGGCCCACTTCGTCGGCGTGACCCGCCCGGGCTACGAGCCGGTCGACGTCACCGCGTTCCCCGAGGGGGCGGTGACGCTCGTCGAGGTGCCGGCGCTCGCCATCTCGTCGAGCGACCTGCGCAGCCGGGTCTCCCGCGGCCACCCCGTGTGGTACCTCGTGCCCGACGGCGTCGTGCAGTACGTCGAGAAGCGGAGGCTCTACCGGTGACCGCCGCCGACCCGCTCGCCGGGTACGTCCCCGGCGGCGGACGCCGCGCCCGCGCGCGACGCCGCCGCCAGCAGCGCCAGCGCCGGCTGGCCCTGCTCGCGGTCCTGGGCCTGCTCGCCACCGCCGCGCTCGCCACCTACCTCGTGCAGCGCGCCCCCGAGCCGCCGTCCGAGATCGAGCCGCAGGGCCGCACGCAGCGCACCCTGCTGCTGCAGGTCCGCGGCGGCGACGGCGCGGCCGCCGTCAGCGCGCTGCTGGCGCACGACGAGGCGAGCACCACTGGCGCCGTGGTCCTCGTCCCGCCGCAGGTCATCGTCGACACCGCGGGCGCTGGCTCCCTGCCGTTCGGGCAGGCGCTCGCCACCGGCGACCCGAACGCCTCGCGCAACGCCCTGGGCGACCTGCTCGGGGTCGTCGTCGACGGCTCGTGGGTGCTCGAGGCCGGCGCCTTCGTCAGCCTCGTCGACGCGCTCGGCGGCATCGCCGTCGAGGTCGACGTGCCCGTGGTGCAGGACAACGCGGTGGTGCTGCCCCAGGGCACCCAGCGCGTCGACGGCGGCCGCGCGCTCGCCCTGGCCACCTACCTCGCACCGGGCGAGCCGGAGCAGGTCCGCCTCGCGCGGGTTCAGGAGGTGCTCGACGGGCTCCTCGAGGCCCTGCCCGACGACGCCGCCGGCGTCGAGCAGCGGCTCACCGGGCTCGGCGAGGGCTCGCAGACGAGCGACCCCGTCACGTCGGTCGCGTCGTTCCTCGCCGGCCTGCAGGCCGACTCCGCCGCCCAGCAGCTGCAGTACGACACCCTGCCGGTCATCCCCATCGACCCCGGCGGCGGCGTGACGTCGTTCCGGCTCGACGTCGAGGCGGCGCGCGCGCTCGTCGACCGGGCGCTCGCCCAGAGCATCCCGCCCGGCGCGCGGCAGACCGGCAACCGCGTCCTCGTGCTCAACGGCGTCGGCACGCCGGTGGGCGACGCCGTGCGCGCCAAGCTGGTGGCCGCCGACTTCGTCTTCGTCGCCTCGCGCAACGCGGAGCGGTTCGGCTACGCGACGACGCAGGTGCTGGTGCCCGAGGCGACGCCGGAGGCACGGGCCCTCGGCGTCCGCGTCGCGGAGGCGCTCGGCGTCGAGCCCGACGTCCGCCAGGCCGACCTCGGCACGGTGGCCGACGTCGTCGTCATCGTGGGGGCCGACTTCCAGCCGTAGGCTGGGAGGGTCACCGACCCTGGAGCACCACTTGCCCGCCTCCGAGCGCGCCACCGCGCTGGGCCTCGCCGCCGCGCAGGCCGCCGCCGACAAGCTCGCCACCGACGTCCTGCTGCTCGACGTCAGCGAGCAGCTCGTCATCACCGACGTCTTCCTGCTCGCGAGCGCGCCGAACGACCGGCAGGTCAAGGCCGTCGTCGACGAGATCGAGGACCGCCTGCGCGACCTGGGCGCCAAGCCGGTCCGCCGCGAGGGCGTGCAGGACGGGCGCTGGGTGCTGCTCGACTACGCCGAGGTCGTCGTGCACGTGCAGCACCAGGAGGAGCGCGTCTTCTACGCCCTCGAGCGGCTGTGGAAGGACTGCCCGGTCATCCCGTTCACCGACGCCGACGCGCCGCGTGCCTCGGGCTGAGCCCCGCCGGGTCGTCCTCCTGCGGCACGGCCGCACCGCCCACAACGCGAGCGGCGTCATCCAGGGCCAGCTCGACACCCCGCTCGACGACACCGGCCGCCGCCAGGCCGAGGTGGTCGGCCGCGTCCTCGCCGCGACCCCGCCGGCCGTGCTGCTGTCCAGCGACCTGTCGCGCGCGGCCGACACCGCCGCCGCCATCGGCCGGGCGGCGGGGGTCGAGCCGGTGCTCGACGCCCGGTTGCGCGAGCTCCACCTCGGCAGCTGGCAGGGCCTCACGAGCGAGGAGGCCCGCGAGCGCTTCCCCGAGCAGTGGGCGGACTGGCGGGCCGGCCGCGACACCCCTCGCGGCGGCGGCGAGACGTACCGCCAGGCGGGCGACCGCGCCGCGGCCTGCGTCCGCGAGCACCTCGACGTCGTGCCGCCCGGCGGCGTCCTGCTGGCGGTGACGCACGGCGGCACCGCCCGGGCCGCCCTGGGCGTCCTGCTCGAGCTCGAGCCGTCGTCGTGGGGACGGCTGGCCCCGCTCGGCAACACCTGCTTCTCCACCCTCGTCGAGCCGCCAGCCCCACGGCGCGGTGGACCTCGGAGCGCCTCCGGCCGCGAGCCCGGACGACGAGCCTGTAAGGTGAACGACCGCAACACCGCAACACCGACGGGGCTGTGGCGCAGCTGGTAGCGCACCACACTGGCAGTGTGGGGGTCAGGGGTTCGAGTCCCCTCAGCTCCACCC
>DATMKB010000154.1:0-15343 GCA_035553635.1 Mycobacteriales bacterium | reverse complement strand
CGGCGTCCGCATCTACGAGGACGACGGCGGCGTGCCCGTCGTCTACGGCGACAGCGCCTACGACGTCTGGTACGGCGTGGGCTGGGCCGCGGGGCAGCAGCGGCTGTTCCTCGCCGACGCGGTGCGGCGCATGGGGCGCGGCACCTTCGCCGAGCTCGTCGGCCCGAGCGGGGTGCCGGCCGACGTGCAGGCGCGCACGCTCACCTACAGCCAGGCCGACTACGACGCGATGTTCGAGGCCCTGCCGGCCGAGTCGAAGGACGTCGTGCGCGGCTACGCCGCCGGCCTGGACGCCTGGATCGGCCGCGTGCGGTCGGACCCGCGGCTGCTGCCCGCCGAGTACGCGCTGCTGACGACGCTGCCCGAGCGGTGGACGGTCACCGACACGCTCGCCGCCGGCGTCCTCATCACGCGCACCGTCGCGTCGGCGGGCGGCAACGAGCACGAGCACGTCGAGCTGCTGCGCACGCTGCAGGAGTCGTTCGGCGCGGAGGAGGGGCTCGGGGTCTTCACCGACCTGCGCTGGCAGCAGGACGAGGAGGCGACGGTCACGGTGCCGGAGGAGGAGGGCCGCTTCGACAACGCGGTCGTCCCCAGCGACCAGCGCGACGCCGTCCTGCGCGCCAGCGCCGCGTACGCGCTGTCGCTGCCGCGCGAGCTGGCCAGCGGCCCGGGCACCGGGGCGTTCCCGGCGCCCACCCCGCCCTTCGTGACGCCGTCCGCGGCACTGCCGGCGCAGGTGCGCGCCTCGCTGTCGCAGGCGGTCGAGTCGCTCAACGCCTTCCGAGACGGCCTGTCCGGCGGCTCCTACGCCTTCGCCGTGAGCGGCGAGCGCACCACCACCGGCAAGCCGTTCCTCGTCAGCGGCCCGCAGCTCGGCTACTCGTACCCGAGCCTGCTGTGGGAGGTGGAGGTGCACGGCGCCGGCTTCGACGCCCGCGGCTCCACGGTGCCTGCCCTGCCGACGGTCGGCATCGGCTACACCGACCGCGTGGCGTGGGGCTTGACCACCGGCAACAGCAAGACCATCGACAGCTTCGTCGAGACGGTGCGCCGCGTCGACGGCCGGCTGCAGTACCTCCACCAGGGCGAGTGGAAGGACGCCGACTGCCGCACGGAGACGGTCCGCTACCGCGCCGCCCAGTCCGGCGTGCCGGTCGGCCCGCCCGCGCTCTCGGTCTCCGCGCCGGTGTGCCGCACGGTGCACGGGCCGGTGGTGGCGTACGCCGAGGACGCCGGGCTCGCGCGGTCGGTGCAGTACGCGATGTACCGGCGCGAGCTCGAGACGGTCAACGGCATCCTCGCGTGGAACAAGGCCAAGACGTTCGAGGACTTCCTCGCCGGCGTCCGGCAGGTCACCTGGAACGAGAACGCCGTCTACGCCGACGCCGACGGCCGCATCGCCTACTTCCACCCGGGCCTGTTCCCGCGGCGCAGCCCCGGCTGGGACAGCCGCTTCCCGGCGCCGGGCACCGGCGAGCACGACTGGCGCGGGCTGCTCCCGTTCGAGCAGATGCCGCAGGTCGTCGACCCCGAGCGCGGCTGGCTGACCAACTGGAACAACAAGCCGGCCGCCGGCTGGCGCGACGACTACCTCGACCCCGCGTCGTCCCGGCCGGCCGGTCGCGGCAACCGCAACCAGGTCATCGAGGTGCTGCTCGCGGCCCAGCCGCGCATGTCGCCGCAGGACCTCGTGGGCACCGAGTACCTGCTCGGGCTGGTCGACCAGCGCGCGGCGGAGGTGCTCCCGCTCCTGCGCGGCCTGACGAGCAGCGACCCGGAGGTGTCGGCGGCCCTCCAGCTGCTGCGCGCCTGGGACGGCGTCGCCTACGACGTCGACGCCTACCGCACCGACGCGTCCTTCACCGACCCGGCCGTGACCGACCTGCCTGCCGTGACCGTCTTCGCGCGGTTCATGGACGCGCTGCGCGACACGGTGCTCGACGAGCTGCCGGTGCAGGTGCGGCAGCGGTCCGACGCCATCGGCAGCCACGTCTGGGACGTCTCGGTGGCCGACCTGCTGGCGCTGCGGGCGCTCGCCCCGTCGACGTCGTCGCTGAGCACGTCGCGCGACTACCTCGGCGGCGAGGCGCCCGACGCGGTGCTCCTCCGGGCGCTCGGCACGGCGGTCGACGGCCTCGTGGCGCAGTACGGCGCCGACCCGGCGTCGTGGCGCCAGCAGCACCCGCGCCGGCCGGTGCGGTCGCTGACCGGCGTCATCGGCCCGTCGCTGACGATGCCCTACCAGGACCGCGGGTCGTGGGTGCACGTCGTCGCGTTCGGCAGCGAGGGCGCCGTGCCCGTGGCGGCGCCCGTCGCGGCCCCGGCGGCGCCGGCCCCGCCCCTGGGCCGGGCGCTGCCCGCCACCGGCGGGCCGGCGCTGCTCGCCGCGGCGGGCCTGGCGCTCGTCGCGGCGGTGGCGCTCACCCGGCGGCGTCGGGCCGCCCCGCTCGACCTCGACGGGATCGGGCCCGACGACCTCGCCGGCTGAGCCGGGCTACAGGCGGGTGAGCACCTCGGCGCCGTCCTCGGTGACGACGAGGGTGTGCTCGAACTGGGCCGTGCGCGAGCGGTCGGCGGTGACGGCGGTCCAGCCGTCGTCCCACATCTCGTGCCGCCAGTCGCCGATGGTGATCATCGGCTCGATGGTGAACGTCATGCCGGGCAGCAGGGGGTCGGTGGCGGCCGGGTTGTCGTAGTGGAAGACCTGCGGCTCGCAGTGGAACGACCGGCCGATGCCGTGTCCCACGAACGCCCGCACCACGCCGTACCCCTGGCCCTCCGCGTGCGCCTGGATCGCCCGGCCGATGTCGCGCACCTGGCCGCCCGGCCGCACGGCGGCGATGCCGAGGTCGAGGCACTCGCGGGTGACCTCGACGAGGCGGCGCGACTGCTCGTCGACGTCGCCGACGAGGAAGGTGGCGTTGGTGTCGCCGTGCACGCCGTCGAGGTAGATGGTGACGTCGCAGTTCACGATGTCGCCGTCCTTCAGGACGGTGGAGTCGGGGATGCCGTGGCAGATGACCTCGTTGACGCTGGTGCACAGCGACTTCGGGAACGGCATCACGCTGCCGCCGTAGCCGAGCGGCGACGGGTAGCCGCCCCGGGCGATGCAGCCCTCGTGGGCGACGCGGTCGAGCTCGTCCGTGGTGACCCCCGGGCGGACGGCGGCACCCACCTCGGCGAGCACCTCCGCGGCCGCCCGGCAGGCCCGCCGCATCCGCTCGAGCGTCTCGGCGTCCCTGGGCGCGCCGGTGTCGCGGAACCGCGGCCGGCCGTGCCGGTCGAGCGCGTAGTCGGGCCGGGGGATCTCCGGCGGCACCGGCCGAGGCGGCCCGATCCGGCCCGGCCGCACGAACGCCGCGGCGAGCCGCTCGGCCTCCTCCCGGCGCGCCTGCTCGGCGGCGGCGCGCTCCGGGTCGAGGTCGGCGAGCCGGTGGCAGCGCTTGTACTTGCGGCCGCTGCCGCACCAGCAGGGCGCGTTCGAGGACAGGGCGGGAGCGGTCATCGCCGACCAGCCTAGGGGCGTCAGACGCTGCGCGCCGTCGCGGCGAGGGCCAGCTCGCCGAGCACGCCGCGGGCCTCCTCCTCGACCGGCGCCGCCTCGAGGGCGGCCAGCGCGTCGGCCAGCAGCTCCTCGACGAGCGCCTCGACGCGGCCCAGCGCTCCCGTCTCGGTGATGACGTCGCGCAGGGCGGCGACGCCGTCGTCGGACAGGTGCGGGTCGCCGAGGTTCTTGCGCACCACCGCGGCCTGCGCCGGCGTCGCCGTCTCGAGCGCCATCGCCACCAGGGCGGTGCGCTTGCCCTCGCGCAGGTCGTCGCCGGCGGGCTTGCCGGTCTCGGCCGGGTCGCCGAAGACGCCGAGGACGTCGTCGCGCAGCTGGAAGGCCTCGCCGAGCGGCAGGCCGTAGCCCGAGTAGCCGGTGAGCACCTCCTGGTCGGCGCCGGCCAGGGCCGCCCCGAGGTGCAGCGGGCGCTCGATCGTGTACTTCGCGCTCTTGAACCGGGCGACCCGCAGCGCGCGCTCGACCGAGCCGCCGCCGCGGGCCTGCTCGAGCAGGTCGAGGTACTGGCCGCCCATGAGCTCGGCGCGCATCTCGTCGTAGACCTTGCAGGCGGCCTGCAGGCGGTCGAGCGGCATGCCGCACTCCGCGAGCATCTGGTCCGACCACGCCAGGCAGAGGTCGCCGAGCAGGATCGCGGCGCCCGTGCCGAAGGCCTCCGGGTCGCCGAGCCAGCCCTCGGTGCGGTGCAGGGCGGCGAAGCGCCGGTGCACCGCCGGCAGGCCGCGCCGCGTGTCGCTGTCGTCCATGACGTCGTCGTGCACGATCGCGCAGGCCTGGAAGAGCTCGAGGGACGCCGCGGCCACCACGACGGCGTCGCTGTCGACGCCGCCCGCGCCCCGGAAGCCCCAGTAGCAGAAGGCCGGCCGCAGCCGCTTGCCGCCGGCGACGAGGTCGCCGAGGGCGTCGGTGAGGGGCACCAGCTCCTCGCTCACCGCGTCGAGCACGTGCTGCTGCTCGGCGAGGAACGCGTTGAGGCACTTCTGCACGCGCTGGCGCAGGTCCTCGCGGTCCAGGGGGCTGGTCGCGGGGCCGAGCGGGTCCAGGCTCGACGGGAGGGTGTCCACGGGCGGAGGGTAACGGCCGCAGCGCCGTGCGGGGGAGTCTCACCTAGGCTCTGCGCCGTGGGAGCCGCCCCCGACCGCACGGTCCGCGACATGCTCGCGACCGGCGAGCGGCTGTACTCCTTCGAGTTCTTCCCGCCGCGCACGGAGGCCGGCGAGCGCCAGCTCTGGCAGGCGATCCGCGAGCTGGAGAGCCTGCGGCCGCACTTCGTGTCGATCACCTACGGCGCGGGCGGCTCGACCCGCGACCGCACCGTGGCGATGACCGAGCGGATCGCCACGGACACGACGCTGACGCCGCTCGCGCACCTCACCGCCGTCGACCACTCCGTCGCGGAGCTGCGGCGCATCATCGGGTCGCTGGCGGCGGCGGGCGTGCGCAACGTGCTCGCGCTGCGCGGCGACCCGCCCGGCGACCCGCAGGGCGAGTGGCGGCGGCACCCGGAGGGCGTCGAGTACGCCGAGGAGCTCGTGCAGCTCGTCCGCGCCTCCGGCGACTTCTGCGTCGGCGTCGCGGCGTTCCCGGAGAAGCACCCCCGGTCGCCCGACCACGACACCGACGTCGAGAACTTCGTCCGCAAGTGCCGGGCCGGTGCCGACTTCGCCATCACGCAGATGTTCTTCCACGTCGAGGACTACCTGCGGCTGCGCGACCGGGTGGCGGCCCGCGGCTGCGACGTGCCGATCCTGCCCGGCATCATGCCGGTGACGAACGTGTCGCAGATCGAGCGCTTCGCGGTGCTGTCGGGCGCCGACTTCCCAGTGGCGCTGGCCGACCGGCTGCACGCCGTGCAGGACGACCCGGAGGCGGTGCGCGCCATCGGCGTCGAGGTGGCCACCGAGCTGTGCGCGCGGCTGCTCGAGGAGGGCGCGCCGGGGCTGCACTTCATCACGCTCAACCGCAGCACCGCGACGCGCGAGATCTACCAGCGCCTGGGGCTGCACGCGAGGGCGGCGTGAGGCTCGCGCACCGGGCGGTCACCTCCGCCTCGCCGGAGCAGGTGTGGTCGCTGCTCGGCGACCCCTCCCGGTGGAGCACCTTCAACCCGTTCCTGCGCCGCGTGCGCGGCGCCCCCGACCGCGTCCGCACCGGCCAGACGCTGCTGGCCGTCGCCCGGCTGACGTCGGTGCGCGTGCCCGTCGACGTCGTCGAGGCGGTGCCCGAGCGGCGCCTCGAGCTGCAGTTCCACACCGCTCCGGGCGTGCGCGAGCGGGTCGTGTTCGAGCTGGCCCCGCGGCTGCCGCGCGGCACGGTGCTGCGGGTCGGCGTCGTCGTCGAGGGGCTGTTCGCGCGCGTCGCCGTCGCGCCGCTGTGGGCGGCGAACGGGCTCGTGGCGCGGCTGCTGGCCGCGCGCGCCGAGCGGGTGGCCCGGGCCGGCAGGAGGGGAGCGGCGTGACCGGGGTCGTCCTGCTGGCGGTCGGCGCGCTGGCGCTCGTGGTGCTGGCGCTCGCCACCGCGCGGCCCCCGGCGCACGAGGTGCCCGACCGCGACGGCTACTTCGACGACTGGCAGCGCCTGCACGGCGGCTACGACCCGCGCACCGCGACGGTGTGGGTGCGGTTCTGGCTCACGCTCGTCTACCGGATCGCGCGGCCGCTGGCCCGCCGCGGCGTGCAGCCCGACGTCGTCACCCTGTCGTCGCTGTGGTTCGCCTTCGCGGTGTTCGTGCCGGCGTCGGCGGGCGGGCACTGGCCGATCCTCGCCGGCTGGGTGCTCGTGGCGAGCGGGCTGTTCGACACGCTCGACGGCTGCGTCGCGGTGCTCGAGAAGCGCACGACGAAGTGGGGCTACGTGCTCGACTCCCTCGTCGACCGCCTCAACGACGTCGTGTACCTCGCCGCCGTCGTCTCCGTGGGTGCGCCGCTCGAGCTGGCGATCGCCGTCGGCACCGGGTTCTTCCTGCTCGAGTACGTGCGGGCGCGCGCCGGCAACGCCGGTGGCGACGACGTCGGCACCATCACCGTGGGCGAGCGCCCGCTGCGCGTCATCTTCCTGTCGGCGTCGATCCACTTCGGCGGCGTCTTCGTCGAGGCGTCCGACCTCGTCGCCACCGTCGGCATGTCGGTGATGGCGGCGTTCACCGCGGTGGCCCTGGTGCAGCTCGTGGTGGCCGTCCGGCGGCAGCTCGTCGGGCTGCCCACCGACGAGCCCACCGTCACGCCCGCCGGCGGCTGACGTGCACGTGTCGGCGAAGGGCGACTACGCCGTCCGCGCCGCGGTGCACCTGGCGTCGGTGAGCGAGGGACCGACCACGGCCGACGCCATCGCGGCGGCGCAGGGCATCTCGCCGAAGTTCCTCGAGACGATCCTGGCGGCCCTGCGCGCGGCCGGGCTGGTGCGCAGTCAGCGCGGGGCGCACGGCGGCTACTGGTTGAGCCGCCCCGCCGATGCCATCACCGTCGCCGACGTCCTGCGCGCGGTCGACGGACCGCTCGCCTCCGTGCGCGGCCAGCGCCCGGAGGACGTCCGCTACGACGGCGCGGCGGTGCCGCTGCAGGACGTCTGGATCGCCCAGCGGGCCGCCAGCCGCGAGGTGCTCGAGGGCGTCACGCTCGCCGACGTCGCCACGGGGCGGCTGCCGGACGTCGTGACCCGGCGGCTCGACGAGCCGGGCTCGTGGCGCAGCGTCGTGAGCGGCCCGCGGCGCTAGGCCGGGCCGACCAGCCGGCCGACGATGCGGGCCGACAGCAGCACGAGCGGGAGCCCGCCGCCAGGGTGCGCGCTGCCGCCGACGAGCAGCAGGCCCGGCACCGGTGAGCGGTTCGCCGGCCGCAGGAACGCGGCGGCCGGCCCGTTGCTCGACGTGCCGTAGATGGCGCCGCCGGGGGCGCCGGTGCGGCGCTGCAGGTCGGCGGGGGACAGGACCTGCGACCAGCGGACGCGGTCGTGCACCGGCAGCCCCCGGTCGGCGAGCAGGTCGACCAGCCGACCGGCGTACCGGTCGGCGAGGCCCGGGGCGTCCCAGTCGAGCGCGCCCGGTCCGGTGCCGTGCCGCGGCGCGTTGACGAGCACGAACCAGGCCTCGCAGCCGTCGGGGCGCACCGCCGGGTCGTCGGGCGCGCTCACGTAGAGCACGGGGTCGTCGACCGGCCGCGCCGGATCGCCGAAGACGGCGTCGAACTCGGCGTCGTAGTCCGCCGGGAAGAGGACGTTGTGGTGGGCCAGCCCCGGCGTGCGGCCCTCGACGGCGAGCAGCAGGACGAAGCCCGACAGCGACGGCACCGCGCGGCCGAGGCGGCGCCGGGCGCCGGGAGCGGCGTGCGGCGGCAGCAGCGCGCCGTAGACCTCGGCGGCGTCGGCGTTCGCGATGACGACGTCGGCGGGCAGGCGCTCGCCGCCCGCCAGCCGGACGCCGGCGGCACGGCCGCCGTCGAGCACCACCGCGTCGACGCGGGCGCCGAGCCGCACCGTCCCGCCGCGCTCGAGCACCCGGGCGTGCAGCTCCTCGGCGATGCGCCGCAGCCCGCCGGGCACGTACCAGCCGCCGAAGTGCTGCTCGGCGTAGGGCACCGAGGCGAGCGCCGCGGGCGCCCGGCGGGGGTCGGAGCCGGTGTAGGTGGCGTAGCGGTCGGCGAGCTGGCGCAGCCGGGGGTCGGGCAGCGTGCGCTCGCCGAGGCGGCGCAGGGTCGTCCACGGCGCGACGGCCGCGATGTCGCGCGGGCGCCGCGCGGCGAGGGCGGCCAGGGTGCGCGCCCCCTGCAGCGGGTTCTCCAGGAACGGTCCGCGGCTCGCGGTCCAGGCCCGCTCGGCACGCGCGGAGAACCGCCGCCACGCGTCGCCGCTGCCGGCGCCGAGGGCGGCGTCGAGGCGCCGGCAGTGCTCGTCGAGGTCGCTGCTCGCATCGAGCACCGTGCCGTCGGGGAAGCGGTAGCGCGCGAGGGGGTCGAGCGGCACGAGGTCGAGGTCGTCGGGCCACCCGCCGGTGTCCTCGAACGTCTCGCGCAGGACGTGCGGGAGCGTGACCAGCGACGGCCCGGTGTCGAACCGGAACGTGCCCTGCGGCGTCGTCGCCTCGACGAGTCCGAGCTTGCCGCCCACGGTGTCCGCCGCCTCGCAGACGACGACGTCGTGCCCCGCGGCGGCGAGCCGCGCAGCCGCCGCCAGCCCGCCGACGCCCGCGCCGACGACGACCACCCGGCTCACGCGCGGACCGGCTCCTCCGGCCGCACGACCGGGCGGCCCTTCCAGGTGAGGCTGCCCGAGCGGCGGGCCCAGCGCGACCGGACGGCCAGCGCCAGCAGCGCCCCCACCGACAGCGGGTGCGCCACCGAGTCGGCCACCCGGCCGCCGGTGCGCCGCGCGGCGACGGCGCGGCCCACAACGCCCGCCGCGTAGCCGGCCAGGCCGGCGCGCGACCCGGCCAGCGCCGCGGCCGGCGGCACGAGGTACAGCGCCGCGAGCACCGCCAGCGCCGGCACCGGCACGGTCCACAGCGACTTCGTGTAGCCCTCGACGAGTTCGGGCCAGCTGCCGTACATGCGCGTGGTGGCCAGGTGCGTGCCGTCGACCACACCGCCGCGCCCGCCGACGCGCTTGACCGCCCGCAGCAGCGCGACGTCCTCGACCACCTCGGCCTTGACCGCGGCGTGGCCGCCGGCCCGCCGGTAGACGTCGCGGCGCACCGCGAGCAGCTGCCCGTTCGCGGCGGCGAGCGAGGGCTGCGGCGCGGCCTCCGCCAGGCGCAGCGGCAGGAACGTCAGCCACGACCACTGCAGCAGCGGCTGCACGAGGCGGGTCGCGCCGGGGGCCTCCTGCCGCGGGTAGGGCGAGACGAGGTCGAGGCCGGTGGCGGTGAGCAGCTCGACCGCGGCCGCGACGGCGTGCGGCGCGAGCACCACGTCGGCGTCGACGAAGACGAGCACGTCGCTCGTGCGGGCGGCGGCGTCGGCGAGCTGCTGGCAGGCGTGCGGCTTGCCCAGCCAGCCGGGGGTGAGCGGGCGGCCGGTCAGCAGCCGGACGCGGGGGTCGCCGTCGGCCGCCGACCGCACGACGTCGGCCGTCCCGTCGGTGGAGCCGTCGTCGAGGACGACGACCTCGAGGTCGACGCCGCGCTGGTCGAGCAGCGAGCGCAGGCACGGGCCCACCCGCGCCGCCTCGTCGCGCACGGGCAGCAGCGCCGACACGCGCGCCCCGCTCGACGTGGCGGTGGGCGTGCGCAGCAGCCGCGCGTTGACGGCGGCGTGCGCGGCGAGCGCGCCGGCCGCCGCGGACAGCACCGCGACGGGGGTCACCGCAGGCTCCGCGCGTACGGCACGGCGACGATCCCCATGGCGACGCCGCCGACGAGCGCCGTGCCCGGCCGGCCGAAGAAGACGGCGAACGCCAGCACGGACGAGGCGAACGTCCAGAGGAACAGCGCGGCGGGCACGCGGTCGTCGGCGTCCCGGCGGGGCAGCACCTGCAGCACCCCGAGCATCACCGTCGCGACGAGCACCCAGCCCAGGTAGTTGCTCACCGGGATCTCCGGCGCCGTGGGGAGCGCGAGCCGCACGTCCTGCCAGGTCCAGTGCCCGGCCTCGACCATCTGCGGGTCGAGGAACAGGTCCCAGGACGCGAGCGCCCACGCCCCGACGGCGGTGGCGCCGAGCCGGGTGCGCGCGAGCCGGCGCCCGACGAGCAGGCAGGGGTAGGCGAACATCGCCCACGCCAGCGGGATGACGACCGGGACGTCGATCAGCTTGGGCCCGAGCGAGCCGGCGTAGTCGTACGCGCCGAACGGGAAGCCCGTGCGCGTCCCGACCGACTCCGCGACGAGCCCGATCGACGTCGTGAGCGCCGTGTAGGCGGCGGCCCAGCGCACGCCGCGGTGCACGGCGGCGTGCGACACCGACGCCGCGGCGAAGACGAGCACGGTCACCACGGTGAGCCGGTCGCGCGCCGTGCCGGAGACGAGCGGGTACGCGACCTGCAGCAGCACCGCGGACGCCGCCAGCACTCCGGGCAGGGCGGCGAGCCGCG
Organism: Mycobacteriales bacterium; assembly: GCA_035553635.1. Lineage (GTDB taxonomy): Bacteria > Actinomycetota > Actinomycetes > Mycobacteriales > SCTD01 > DATLGD01. The sequence goes on along the minus strand of DATMKB010000154.1, from coordinate 4,755 downwards.
GCCGTGCCTCGACCGGCGGCGCGGACGTCGGCGCGCTCACCCCCGGACGCTGGCCTTCCGCAGCCGGCGGACGGCGTCGGACAGCGCCGCGCGCGCGGTGGGGCCGTGCACGGCGAACCAGTCGGGCGCGTCCTCGACGAGGTCGTCGTAGGCCTCCCCGAGCTGCTCGCCGGCGAGCGCGTGACCGGCGTCGGGGTCGTCGTAGAGCAGGTGCCACAGCTCCGACACCTCGGCCGTCGACGGCAGCGGCATGCCGGTGCTGAGCCAGCCGCCGAGGTCGAGGTCGATCTCGTCCGGGAGGTCGTCGAGCAGGTCGCGGCCGTGCTCCTGTGCGTGGTGCTCGAGCGCCGCACGGCTGCCGAACAGCACGACCTTGCCGTGGTCGCGCAGCAGGACGTCGGTCTCGGTCTCGTCGTCGACGATCCAGCCGGCGTGCCACCTCGTGCCCTCGTCGACGAGCAGGACCTCGTACAGGTCAGCCACGGCGCACCCTCCTCCCGACCCGGGTCAGCAGTGACGGCGAGCGGTCGGCCAGCGCGGTGCGCGCCGCCGTCCGCCCGCTCGCCCCGAACACGCCGCCGCCCGGGTGGGTGGAGGCGCCGCACAGGTAGAGGCCCTCGACCCCGGGCACGCGGTAGCCGCTGAGCTCGGGCGTCGGCCGCCACAGGAACATCTGGTCGAACGACATCTCGACGTGCATCACCTGGCCGTCGCGCAGGCTGAGCTCGCGCTCGAGGTCCAGCGGCGTCTGCACGTGCATGTGCTCGACGCTGCCGGCGAAGCCGGGCGCGACGCGGTCGACGGCCTCGACGAGCTTGGTGCCCTCGCGCTCGCGGATGCTGTCCCAGTCCTCGCCGTTCGACAGCGCGTACGGGTGCCACTGGCCCCAGACGGTGACGTTGTGCTTGCCGGGCGGGGCGATCTCGTCGTCGAAGGCGCTGAAGGTCATGGCGAGCACGGCCGGTTCGGTGGGCGGCAGGCCGGCGACGAACTCGCCGTGCGTGCGCCGCAGCGCCTGCCGGGACCGCGCGACGAGCTGGATCGACCGGTGGGTGTGCTCGTCGGCCGCCGGGTAGCGGGGCAGGTCGCTCGTGCCCAGGCGCACCACCATGCCGATGCCGTTGCCGGTGCGCACGTGCCGCCGCGCCCGCTGCACGTCGGCCGGGACGGCGTCGCCGAGCAGGTCGAGCGTGGTGAGCACGTGGCAGCCGGCGACGACGAGGTCGGCCGGCAGGCGCTCGCCGCTCGCGGTGAGCACGCCGGTGACGCGCCCGGTGGAGGAGGTCAGCACCTCCTCGGCGCCGTCGCCGAGGCGCACGCGCCCGCCGTACGACTCGAGCCGGCGCTGCAGCGCGACGCTGAGCATGCCGCTGCCGCCGCGCGGGTGCCCCGGCGCCCTGAGGTGCAGCATCGTGTTCCAGCCGACGAGGTCGGCGGTGGCCACCTCGTGCGTCGGCGGCCCGCTCTGCGCGCCGAGCCAGGCCAGCGCCGTCTTGAGCCGCTCGTCCTCGAAGTGCTCGTCGAGCAGCGAGTCGCCGGTGGTGAGGAACTGCCGCGACAGCTCGAGCCCGGGCAGGCCGGTCGAGCGGCCGACGCCCCACAGCGTGCGGCCGAGGTGCGACGGCGTCGGCGGGCCTTGGAAGGCCTCGAAGACCTTGACGTTGCGGGCGGACCAGTCCTGCACGAAGGCGCGGTAGGCGTCGGCGTCGCGGCTGCCGCAGACGGCCTCGATCGAGGCGCAGGTGCGGTCGAGGTCGACCCAGAACGTGATGGCCCGGCCGTCGTCGGTGGGGAAGAAGCCCCACGGGTCGAGGTCCTGGTACTCCAGGCCGACCTCGTCCAGGCGCAGGTCCTCCACGATGCCGGTGTGCCGCACCATGATGTGCGCGCTCGACCCGCGGTCCATCCTGTAGCCGGGGAAGCGCTCGACGGTGCTGGCGGCGCCGCCCACGACGGTGTCGCGCTCGACCACCTCGACGTCGAGGCCCTCCCGGGCCAGGTAGCAGGCGGCGACCAGGCCGTTGTGCCCCGCGCCGACGACGACCGCTCTGCTCACGCCCCTGACCCTAGGGCCGTGTCGAGCCGGAGGCCGAGCACGGCGAAGGCCCGCGGGTCGCCGGGGAACAGGACGTCGCGGGCGAGGTCGACCCAGCCGGCGGCGCGGTAGAAGCCCCTCGCCCGCGTCTCCTCGTCCGGGGTGGTGAGCACGGCGGTCGGGGCGCTGCAGCCCTCGAGCAGCGCGTCGAGCAGGGTGCGCCCGAGGCCCTGCATCTGGTGGGCGGGCCGCACGTGCAGCTCGCAGACCTCGAAGGCGCCCCGCAGCCAGCCGTCCGCGGCCGCCCGCCCCTGCTGCGCGACGAGGGCGGCGTGCACGTGGTCGTGCCACCACTGCCCCCGCCGGCCGACGTACCCGTAGGCGATGCCGACGAGCGCGCCGTCGTCGAGGGCGGCGACGGTGCGCAGCCCCTCGCGGTCGAGGTGTCCGGCCAGGACGGTGCGGCGGGCGCGCGCGGCGACCGGCGACACGCCCATCGCCTCGGCGTACACGTCGAGCACCTCGTCCCGGCGGCGCGCGAACGTGGTGCGGTCCCACGGCTCGACCGTCAGGCCGGTCACAGCGGTGCCCTCCCGTCCAGGGTCCCCTCGGCGGCCACCACCGCGAAGCGGGCGAACAGCTCCTCGGCGTACCAGCCCGCCTCCTCCGTGCGGCGCACGACGTCGACGTGCGCCGGGCTGCGGTGCGCGAACTGCTGCAGCGACGCGAGGGAGTCCCACAGCGAGAAGGTGCCCTGCAGCCCCACCGGCGCCTCGCCGATGCCGACGGCGGCGCGCAGCCCCGGGTGCGTGTGCAGGTCGGTCGAGACGGGGGGCACCGCCCGCCAGAACGACGCGGCGCGCCGGGCGCGCAGCCGGGCGCGGGTGAGGGCCGCGACGGGGCCGCTCTCGCGCACCGGCACGGGGTCGCCGAACGGCTGGCGGCCGCTCCACCGGCCGCGGCTGCTGGTGGGCCGCAGGTCCAGGCGCAGCTCCTCCTCCGCCAGCGAGCGCCAGGCCGCGGGGACGGGGGAGGAGCGGTCGAAGCGGCGGGCGTCGTCGGCGGACGCCCACGTGGTGAGCAGGCCCCAGCGGTGGGGGTCGGCGTCGCGGGCGGTGAAGGTGCGGCCGTCGCCGGTGCCGAGCAGCTTGGCGAAGCGCACCCCGGGGGCTCGGCGCACCGGGGTGCGGTCGAGCGCCATGCGCGCGACCGCCCGGGGCACGGCCGACGTCGGCACGCGCCACAGGTGCAGCACCACCAGGGCGGGGACCGGCTCGGTCACCCTGCGACCTCCGCCGGCGTGCCGCCGGTCAGGCGCAGGAGCTCCTCGTACGTCGTGGGGAAGACGGCGTGGGGGTGGCCGGCCGCGGCCCACACGACGTCGTGCCGGGACAGCGCGGTGTCGACGAGCGTCCGCAGCGGTGCCGGGTGGCCCACCGGCGCGACGCCGCCGATCGCGAAGCCGGTCGCCTCGCGCACCAGCGCGGCCGGTGCCCGGTCGACGGAGCCGGCACCGAGCAGCGCCGCGACCGCCGCCGTGTCGACGCGGTGCGCGCCGCTCGTGAGCACGAGCAGCGGCTCGCCGTCGGCGGTGAAGAGCAGCGAGCTCGCGATGGCGCCGACGTCGCAGCCCAGGCCCTGCGCCGCCTCGGCGGCGGTGCGGGCGCTGTCGGGCAGGACGCGCACCTCGCCGGACCAGCCGGCGGCTTCGAGCGCCTCGACGACGCGCGCGACGGTGGGGTGCACGGACCTCAGCCTGCCACCGCTGCAGGCGGCCCGCCCTCGCTAGCCGCCGTTGTTCGGCTGCTCGCTGGGGTCGGCGCCGGGCTGCAGGGTCTGCTGGTTGTCGGTGACGCTGTCGCCCGAGGTGCTCCCGTCGACGTTGCCGCAGGCCCCGGTGAGGGCGGCGGCGCCGGCGAGCAGGAGGGCGGCGAGGGTGCGCTTCATGACAGCCCCTGTTCCCCGGGACTGCCGGGACGCACCTCGGTGTTCACTGGGATCGTGACGGTCACCGACGAGCTGCTCGAGAGCCCGGAGCGCCTGCGCGCGCTCGCGGAGTCGGCCGGGCGGGAGCTGGAGACGGCGTCCGCGCAGGAGGTCCTGCGCTGGGCGCACGAGACGTTCGGCGACCGCTTCGCCATCGCGTCGTCCATGGGCGACGGCCTGCTGGCCCACCTGGCGCAGTCGGCGGCCCCCGGCGTGCACGTCCTGTTCCTCGACACCGGCTACCACTTCGCCGAGACGCTGGGCACCCGCGACGCCGTCGCCGCCGTCTACGACGTCGACGTCCGCACCGTGCTGCCGCTGCTCACCGTGGCGCAGCAGGACGCCCAGCACGGGCCGGAGCTGTGGCGGCGCGACCCCGGCGCCTGCTGCGCGATGCGCAAGGTCGAGCCGCTCGCCCGCGCGCTCGAGCCGTACGTCGCGTGGGCCTCGGGCATCCGCCGCGACGAGGCCGAGACCCGCCGCGACGCCGGCGTCGTCGAGTGGGACGCCAAGCGCGGCATGGTGAAGGTCAACCCCATCGCCACCTGGACGCAGGAGCGGGCCGACGCCTACGTCGCCGAGCACGGCGTGCTCGTGAACCCGCTCGCCTACGACGGCTACCCGTCGATCGGCTGCGCGCCCTGCACGCGCCGCGTGGCGCCGGGCGAGGACCCCCGCTCGGGCCGCTGGGCCGGCAGCGCCAAGACCGAGTGCGGCCTGCACCTGTAGGTCGC
>DATMKB010000153.1:0-3793 GCA_035553635.1 Mycobacteriales bacterium | reverse complement strand
TGGCATGAGCACGGGACAGCCCGCGGCCCGCCTAGCCTGCTGGCTCGTGCAGCGCGCGCGGGTCGTGGCGGTCGTCGGGCCGACGGCCGCCGGCAAGTCCGACCTCGGCGTGGCCCTCGCGCAGGCGCTCGGCGGCGAGGTCGTCAACGCCGACTCGATGCAGCTCTACCGCGGCATGGACGTCGGCACGGCCAAGCTGCGGCCGGAGGAGCGCGGCGGCGTCCCGCACCACCTGCTCGACGTCTGGCCGGTCACCCGCACCGCCACTGCCGCCGACTACCAGGCCCTGTGCCGGCCGGTGCTCGACGACCTGCTGGCCCGCGGCGTCGTGCCGGTGCTCGTCGGCGGCTCGGGGCTCTACCTGCGGGCGGCGCTCGACGAGCTGGAGTTCCCCGGCACCGACCCGGCGCTGCGGGCCTCGCTCGAGGAGGAGCTGGCCCGCGACGGCGCCCCCGCCCTGCACGCCCGGCTGCGCGCCCTCGACCCGCAGGCCGCGGCCCGCATGGACCCCGCGAACGGCCGCCGGGTGGTGCGGGCGCTCGAGGTGGTCGCGCTCACCGGCGCGATGCCGGGCCGGATGACGAGCTACGACGCCCGCTACCCGACCGCCTGGGTCGGCCTCGACCGGCCCGACCTCGCCGAGCGCACCGACCGCCGGGTGCACCGCATGTTCGACGACGGCCTGGTCGACGAGGTGCGGCGGCTGGAGGCCGAGGGCCTGCGGGAGGGCGCGACGGCGTCGCAGGCGCTGGGCTACCGCCAGGTGCTCGCCCTGCTCGACGGCGAGCTCGACGAGCCGGGCGCCCGGGCCGCCACCGCGGCCGCCACCCGGCGTTTCGTGCGGCGCCAGCGGTCGTGGTTCCGCCGCGACCCGCGGATCACCTGGTTGGACCCCGCGGGGGACCTCCTCGCGCAGGCGCTGGAGGCCGCCGCCCGCGCGGGGTGATGGCCCGTTCGGGCGGGGGCGGAACCATCACACGTCGTCATGCTCCGGGCGCCGCGGCCCGCCGATCATCTGCTCATGCGCCCGCCCCGCGTCTCGGCGACCCTCGACGACCTCCCGGCCCTGCACCGCAGCGTCGAGGACGGCACGCTGGAGCTGCTCTACCAGCCGGAGGTCGAGCTCGACTCCGGCGCGCTCGTCGCCATGGAGGGCCTGCTCCGCTGGCACCACGGCGACCTCGGCGTCCTGGCGCCGCCGGCCTTCCTCGAGCTCGCCGAGCGCAGCGGTGACATCGGCCCGATCGGCCACTGGGTGCTGCAGCAGGGCGCGGCCGAGGCCCGCCGCTGGCAGTCGCTGCCGGGGCCGCGGCGCCGGCTGTGGCTCAACGTCAGCCTCGCGCAGGTGAGCACGCCGGCCCTGGCCGACGCCGTCGCTGAAGCGGTCGAGGCGCACGGGCTCCCGCCGGGGGCGCTCGGGCTCGAGGTGAGCGAGGCGACCGTCCTGCGGCTCGGCGGCACCGCCGCCCGCCGGCTCACCGCGCTGCGGGCGGCCGGCGTCGCGCTCGCGGTCGACGACTTCAGCACCTGGTACGCCACCCTGGGCGCCATCGCCGACCTGCCCGTCGACGTCGTCAAGCTGGGGGAGCGGTACGTGCGGGGCATCGGCGAGGAGGGCGAGGGCGCCGACGAGGGCGGTCGCCTCACCGCGATGGTCTCGACGATCGTCGACCAGGCCCACGACCACGGGATGCTCGTCGTCGCCGAGGCGGTCGAGACCTGGACCGAGGCGGCCCGGCTCACCGAGCTCGGCTGCGACCGGGCGCACGGCTGGCTGTTCGCCTCGCCGCAGCGGGCCGACCGCGCCCGCTGGCTGCTGTCGCGCGGCACCGGCTGGCGCGGCGGGGTGGTCACGCCGCAGACCCGCGCCCTGCCGTTCGTGCCGACGCCGCGGTCCTCCACCTAGCCTGGAGCGCATGGCGCTCGTCGCGGGTCGGCCGTTCCTCAAGGGCCACGGCACCCAGAACGACTTCGTGCTGCTGCCCGACCCGGACGGCTCGCTCGAGCTGACCGCCGACGTCGTCCGGCGGCTCTGCGACCGACGGCAGGGCCTGGGTGCCGACGGCGTCCTGCGGGTCGTGCCCGCGGCCCTGCACCCCGAGGTCGCGCACCTGTCCGACGAGCGCGACGGCGGCGGCCGCTGGTTCATGGACCACTGGAACAGCGACGGCACCACCGCCGAGATGTGCGGCAACGGCGTGCGCGTCTTCGCGCGCTACCTCGTGGCCGCGGGCCTGGCCCGGCCCGGCGCCCTGCGCGTGGTCACCCGCGCCGGCGTCAAGGAGCTCGACGTCGAGCCCGGCGACGGCGACGTCACCGTCGACATGGGCGTCGCCGAGGTCGGCGGCACCGAGCTCGTCGACGGCGTCGAGGCGCAGTACGTGTCGATGGGCAACCCGCACGCCGTCCTGCCGGTGCCCTCGGTCGAGGCGCTCGGCGCGCTGCACCCCGACCGGCTGGACCTCAACGTCGAGTACGTCGAGGACGTCGGCCCGGCGCACGTGCGGATGCGGGTGCACGAGCGCGGTGTCGGCGAGACGCGGTCCTGCGGCACCGGGGCGTGCGCCGTCGCGGTGGCGGCCTCGCTGCGCACCGGCACGCCCCGCGGCACCGCCTGGGACGTCGACGTCCCGGGCGGGCGCCTCGTGATCACCTGGCAGGAGGACGGCCGCGTCTCGATGCGCGGCCCGGCGGTGCTCGTCGCCGAGGGCGTCCTGTCGGACGCCCTGCTCAGCGCCTGACCGGCAGCGGGGCGGTGTCGGGGTCGAGGAAGAACGGCGCCGCGTAGGCCACCGCGCCGCCGACGGCGTCGTGCGTGCCGGGGTCGCGGCCGTCGCGCGGCTGCTCGGGGTCGACGACCCGCAGCAGCGCCCAGCGCCCGTCGTCGACGCTGACGTCGGCGGAGAAGCGCACGAGCGCCTCGCCCGCGCCGCTCAGCACGACCTCCTCGGTGTGCACGACGGTCGGCAGCGGCCGGCCGGTCTGCAGCACCTGCACCGCGAGGCGCTTGCCGGCCCAGCCCGCCCCGCGGTCGAGGTCGAGGGCGAAGGCCAGCGGGCCGGAGCGGTGGCCGAGGGTCGAGCCCATCCGCACCCCGCCGGCGCTCGCGTCCAGCCGCAGCCCGGGCACGCGCGTGGAGAAGAAGCGGCGGGCCTGCATGGCCTCGCGCACGCCGGCGCGGGTCAGCTCGGTGACCCACAGGCCGGTGCGGCCGCGGGTGGCGCTGCGGTCCCAGGACGTGCCGTGCTCGTCGCTGACGCCGGTGAGGCCGACCCGCCAGCCGGCGTCCAAGCACTCGGCGATGGGGGAGGCGAAGCCCTGGTCGAGGCCCTCGAACAGGTAGTCCTCGGCCCGGTTGAAGACCTCGACCGACACGAGCCGGTCGGCGACCCGCTCGTCGTAGGCGAAGTAGCCGAACCGGCCCGGCTCCCGCCCGGGGTGGTTGAAGCCGAAGACCGCGTCGGCGCCGCCCGAGAGCACGGGCGTGGCGGGGTCGCGGGCGAGCCACTCGTAGAAGGCCCGCATGCCCGTGCCGTTGCTCGGCGCCGCACGCACGACCGTCTCGAGCGCGGGCGCCACGGCCGGCCCAAGGCCGGGCGCCTGGTGCAGGAACTGCGCCGCGCCCTCGCCGGTGGTGTTGCCGACGGTCGACAGCGGGTCGGTCCAGTCCTGGCTGAACCAGACGTTGACGTGCCCGAGCGTCGGGCTCGACCACTCGAAGCCGCGCACGGCCGTGAACGAGCCCGGGTCGTCGGCGCCGTCGGCGAGCGCGCCGGTGCGCCGCCAGGCCTCC
>DATMKB010000152.1:0-3159 GCA_035553635.1 Mycobacteriales bacterium | reverse complement strand
CGCCCGACGTCGTGCGGGTCGATGGGCAGGTACGGCACGCCCCACGGGTGCTGCTCGACCGGCACGCCGGCCGCGGCGGCGTCCTTCTCCAGGGCCTCGAAGCCCTTCTTGATGGCGTCCTGGTGCGAGCCGCTGAAGGCGGTGTAGACGAGGTCACCGGCGTAGGGGTGCCGCGGGTGGACCGGCAGCTGGTTGCAGTGCTCGACCGTGCGGCGCACCTCGTCGACGTCGGAGAAGTCGATCTGCGGGTCGACGCCCTGACTGAACAGGTTCAGCCCGAGCGTCACCAGGCAGACGTTGCCGGTGCGCTCCCCGTTGCCGAACAGGCACCCCTCGACGCGGTCGGCGCCGGCCATGACGCCGAGCTCGGCCGCCGCGACCGCGGTACCGCGGTCGTTGTGCGGGTGCAGCGAGAGCACGACGCTGCTGCGGCGGGCGCCGAGCCCGCGGCCGAACCACTCGACCTGGTCGGCGTAGGTGCTCGGCACCGACATCTCGACGGTCGCCGGCAGGTTGAGGACGACGGGGCGCTCGGGCGTCGGTTGCCAGACGTCCATGACGGCCTCGCAGACCTCGAGCGCGAACTCGAGCTCGGTGCCGGTGAACGACTCCGGGCTGTACTGCCAGCGCACGTCCGTGCCCGGCAGCAGCTCCTGCGCGTACTTCTGGCACCACTGGGCGCCGCGCACGGCGATGTCCTTGATGCCGGCCTGGTCCAGCCCGAAGACGACGCGGCGCTGCAGCGTCGAGGTGGAGTTGTAGAGGTGGATGAGCGCCGTGCCGCGGAAGCCGGACAGCGACTGCACCGTGCGCTCGATGAGCTCCTCGCGCGCCTGCGTCAGCACCTGGATGGTGACGTTGTCCGGCACGAGGTCCTGCTCGACGAGCGCCCGCACGAAGTCGAAGTCGGTCTGGCTCGCGGCCGGGAACCCGACCTCGATCTCGCGGTAGCCCATGTCGACGAGCAGGCGGAACATCCGCATCTTGCGCTCGGGGTCCATGGGGTCGATGAGCGCCTGGTTGCCGTCGCGCAGGTCGACGCTGCACCACTGCGGCGCGCGGTCGACCGTGCGGGAGGGCCAGGTGCGGTCGGGCAGGTCGACCGGCGGGAAGGGGGCGTAGCGCTCGAACGGCATGCGCTTCGGGGCGGGGGCGGCGGTGCTCACGGGACGGGCTCCAGACGGGGTCGGACGGAGGGCGGCCAGCACCTCGACCCGCGACGGGGAGCCGGCCTAGGAGAGGGCCCCGTCGCGGCGGAGAAGGAGGAGTCCGCGCGCCACGCTCCGACCGTACACGCTCAGACCCAGTGGTTGTCGTGCTCGAGGAAGAACGCGGTGGCCTCGTCCGGCGCCATCCGGCCGACGGACGGCAGCCCCTCGAAGTACCCCTCGCGCGGCGCTCCCGGCGAGAAGTGCAGCAGCATCGACGCCGGCTCCCCCGAGGCGTTCTCGAACCCGTGCACGCCGCCCGGCGGCACGTGCACGAAGTCGCCGGGGGTGCACTCGAGCCACGACGTGCCGTCGTAGACGCGCACGGTGCCGAGCAGGACGTAGAACGACTCCGAGATCGAGCGGTGGAAGTGCGCCGGCGGACCGGTGCGCTCCGGGCCCATGTCCCAGCGGTAGAGGCCGAACTGCCCGCCGGTCTGCGCCCCGGTGGCGAGGTAGCTGGCGCGGGCGAGCCCGAGGTCGAGCTCGGGCGGCGCGTCGGCGCGCCGGACCCAGGCGCTGCTCTCCCCGGTGTCGCCGAGGTAGGTGGGCGGCGGGTAGCTCATGGCGCACTCCTCCCGGGCGCCGACCTCGACGCCCGGGCCGATCCTGGACCGGTCAGGCGCTCCCGCGCAGGAACTCCGCCACGGCGGCCGCGAAGGCGTCCGGCTCGTCGACCCACGGGAAGTGGCCGGCGCCCGGGAGCACCGCCGTGCGCGCCGCGGCGAAGGACGCCGCGACCTCGTGCACGGCGTCGACGCCGGTGACGCCGTCGCGCTCGCCGCCCACCACCAGCACCGGGGCCTGCAGCGCGCCGAGGGCCTCGCGCAGCGCGGCGGTGTCGACCTGCTCCGCGCCCGCGCCGAAGCCGGCCTCGGCGCGCCGGTTGCTCTGCCGGTCGGCGCTCGCCGCGTGCTCCTGCTGGCGCTCCTCCCACCGGCCGTAGAAGAAGGGGCGGGTGGCGCGCACGAGCGCCTGCCGCTGCGCCGGCGGCGCGTCGGCGAGTGCGGCGTCGGCCTCGGCGGCGTCGGCGTACCAGGGCTCGCCGGAGCGGGCCGCGCGGATGGCCGCGACGTCGGAGCGGGTGCCGCCCTGCAGCGCCGCCACGGGCGTCACCAGCACGAGCGACCGCACCCGCGACGGGTGGCGGGCCGCCCAGACCTGCGCGACGAGCGACCCCGCCGAGTGGCCGAGGACGTCGGCGGTCTCGAGCCCGAGGTGCTCGCGCAGCGCCTCGACGTCGTCGGCCAGCCGGTCGAAGCGCAGCGACGACGGGTCGGCCGGCACCTCGCTCATGCCGGTGCCGCGGCTGTCGAGCCGCACGAGGGTGCGCGACGACGTCAGCCCGCCGAGGTCCTCGAGGTACGCCGAGGCGCGCCCCGGGCCTCCCGGCAGGCACAGCAGCGGCGGGCCGCTGGTGCGGTCGCCGACCTCGGTGTACGCGAGCCGCGTGCCGTCCGCGGCGACGACGTGCGGCACGTCAGCCGAGCGAGACGGTGCGCGCGCTGCCCGCGCCGATGGCCGCGCAGATCGCGTCGAGCACGTCGGCCGGGACGGCGTCGTCGACGGTGAGCGCCATGAGCGCCTGGCCGCCCTGCTTGTCGCGCGCCACCTGCGCGCCGGCGATGTTGATGCCGGCCTCGCCGAGCTGCACGCCGACCTGCCCGACGACGCCGGGCCGGTCCTCGTAGCGCAGGAAGACCAGGTTGCCGGTGGCCGGGAGCTCGACGTCGAAGCCCTCGACCTCGACGAGCTTCTCCACCTGCCGGGTGCCCACGAGCGTGCCGCTGACCGAGACCGGGTCGCCGGTGGGCAGCACGCCGCGCAGGGTGATGACGTTGCGGTACTCGGGGCTCTCCGGGTCGGTGGTGAGCTGCACCTCGAGGCCGCGCTCGGTGGCGAGCGTCGGCGCGTTGACGAAGGTGACCTGCTCCTCGACGACGTCGGCGAA
>DATMKB010000151.1:0-2184 GCA_035553635.1 Mycobacteriales bacterium | reverse complement strand
TCGCCGCCGGCGGGCCGGTGCTCGCCGAGCAGGCCGTCGAGGACGTCTTCCCGCTCCCCCGCGAGCTCGTCGGCAGCGGCACCCTGTTCATGCTCAAGGTCGTCGGCGACTCGATGGTCGAGGCCGCCATCGCCGACGGCGACTGGGTGGTCGTGCGCCAGCAGAGCACCTGCGAGAACGGCGACATCGTCGCCGCGATGATCGACGGCGAGGCCACCGTCAAGACGTGGAAGCGCCGCGACGGCCGCACCTGGCTGCTGCCGCACAACCCGGCGTACGCGCCGATCCCCGGTGACGAGGCGGTCGTGCTCGGCCGCGTCGTCACCGTGCTGCGCAAGGTCTAGGCGACCGCGGGCTCCGGCCGCCGGGGCCGGCGGGCGAGCACCGTGCCGCACGTCCGGTGCACCAGCCAGACGGCGCCGGCGAGGATGAGCAGGTCGCCCACCGAGTAGACGTTCTGCAGCGGCAGCCACGACGGCGAGGCGAGGACGTCGCCGAGGAAGGCGACCCGCGGGTCCTCCACGACGCCGCTGTTGACGTACGTGCCCTCCTCCTGCGTGATGCCGACCCGGGCGAGCGCCTCGGGGTCGGCCGGCATCTGACCGCCGTTCATCGCGATGGCGAAGGCGTTGAGCCCGGCGCCGACGGCCAGCACGGGCAGCCCGGCGACGTCGCGGTTGCGCCAGACGAAGGCGCCCGCGATGACGTACGACGACGCGTGCAGCGCGACGACCGCCGGACGCGGCCAGTCCGGGACGATGCTGATGGCCAGCACCTGAAGGCCCAGCGCGTAGACGATGAGCCAGCGCGAGACCAGGCGCAGGTCCGCCAGCCGGGACAGCCGGCCGCCGAGCACCGGGACGAGCGCGAGCGCGAGCAGCGTCGCGACGAGGATCAGCACGTCGCCTCCTCCGGGTCCGCCTGCCGGGCCGGCAGGGCGAGCACGCCACCCTCCACCGCCGAGGCCAGCGCGGCGGCCACCCACCGGTCGCCGAACATCGTCAGCTCGCGCACCCGGGCGTCGAGCCAGCCGAGCACGGCCTCCTGCGGCACCGGCCGGCTGATGCCGTAGCCCTGCACGACGTCGCAGCGCCACGACCGGAGCATCCGCAGCGTCTCGTCGTCCTCCACGCCCTCGGCCACCACGCGCAGGCCCAGGTTGTGCCCCATCTCGATGGTCGACCGGACGATGACGGCGTCGCCCTCGTCGCGCGGGAGGTTCTGCACGAACGAGCGGTCGATCTTGAGCTCGTCGATCTGCAGCCGGCGCAGGTACGCGAGCGAGGAGTAGCCGGTGCCGAAGTCGTCGATGGCGACGCCGATGCCGAGGTCGCGCAGCAGGTTGAGCACCGCGACGGCCCGGCTCGGGTCGCTCATGATCACGGTCTCGGTGACCTCGAGGACGAGCGCGCCGGGCGGGATGTCGCGGCCGCGCAGGAGCGCCTCGACCTTGCTCGGCAGGTCGAGGTCGGTCAGGTGCCGGACGGACAGGTTCACCGCGACCGTGATCTCGTGGCCGGCGGCGCGCCAGCCGGCGAGGGCCTCGAGCGCCTTGTCGAGGACGGCGAGGGTCAGCGGGGCGATGAGGCCGGTGTTCTCGACGACGGGCAGGAACTCGTCGGGCATGAGCAGCCCCCGGGTGGGGTGCTGCCAGCGCACGAGCGCCTCGAGCCCGACGGTGCGGCCGGACAGCGCCGCGACCTGCGGCTGGAACTCGAGGAACAGCTCGTCGTCCTGCAGCCCTCGGCGCAGCTCGGCCGCCAGGGCGAGCTTCTCCGGGGTGTGGTCGTCGGCCGTCGGCTCGTAGAGGCGGACGGTGCCGCGCTCGGCCTTGGCGTCGTAGAGCGCGATGTCGGCGCGCTGGAGCAGGGTGTCGGCGTCGTCGCCGTGGGCCGGGTGGACGGCGACGCCGAGGCTCGCCTGCACGTCGAGGCGGACGTTGTCGGCCACGAAGGGGTCCTCGAGCGCCGCGAGCAGCCGCTCGGCCACGAAGCGGCCGTCCGCCGGGCCGCTGATGCCCAGCGCGAGGATGGCGAACTCGTCGCCGCCGAGCCGGGCGACCGTGTCACCCGGGCGGAGGTTCGCGGCCAGGCGCCGCGACACCTCGACGATGAGCTCGTCCCCGACGTGGTGGCCGAGGGTGTCGTTGATCTCCTTGAAGTGGTCGAGGTCGACGAGCATCAC
>DATMKB010000150.1:0-16404 GCA_035553635.1 Mycobacteriales bacterium | reverse complement strand
GGCGGGGGCCGGGCGGTCGGGCGTCAGTCGCCGAAGACCTCGAGGACGGCCTGGCTGGCGCCGAAGTCGAAGAGGCTGACGATCGCGACCATGAACAGGACGAACACGAGCACGACGGCCGTGTAGGTGACGAGCTCGCGGCGCGTCGGCCAGATGACCTTGCGGAGCTCGGCCACCACCTGGCGGTAGAAGACCAGCACCGCGCGGAACGGGTTGCGGCGGCCGCCCCCGCGCTCGGAGCGGCGGTCGGGACCGCGGTCGCCCGCAGAGCCGAGACCGGTCGCGGTCTCCGCGCTGTCGCTCATGCGTCCTGGCTCTCCGTCCGGCGCGCGGGGCGCCTGCTGCGTGCTGTGGTGCCTGCTGTGGTGCGGTGGAGGGGCAGGGGTGACAGGAGTCGAACCTGCGACATCCGGTTTTGGAGACCGGCGCTCTGGCCAACTGAGCTACACCCCTCCGGGGGCGTCCTCCCTGCCCTGGCGCGGGCGCGCCGGAGCAGAGGCGTCGGCCCCCAGGCGGACGAGTGTACGGGGTCCGGCGCTCCGGCGGGCCAGCGGCGGGCCCCTGCCAGGATGGAGGGCATGTCGCGCACCCGTGTGTCCGCCCGTGTCGGCGCCATCGCCGAGTCCGCCACCCTCGCCGTCGACGCCAAGGCCAAGGCGAAGAAGGCCGCCGGCGAGGACGTCGTCGGCTTCGGCGCCGGCGAGCCGGACTTCCCGACGCCGGAGGCGGTCGTGGCGGCGGCCGCGGCGGCGTGCGCCGACCCCCGCTGGCACCGGTACACCCCGGCGGGCGGGCTGCCCGAGCTCAAGCAGGCGGTGGCCGACAAGACCCGGCGCGACAGCGGCTACGACGTCCAGGCCTCCCAGGTGCTCATCACCAACGGCGGCAAGCAGGCCGTCTACGAGGCGTTCGCCGCTCTGCTCGACGACGGCGACGAGGTGCTGCTCCCGGCGCCCTACTGGACCACCTACCCGGAGGCGGTGAAGCTCGCCGGCGGCGTGCCGGTCGACGTCGTCACCACCGAGGAGGCCGGCTACCTGCCGACGGTGGAGCAGCTCGAGGCCGCCCGCACCGAGCGCACCAAGGTGCTGCTGTGGTGCTCGCCGTCCAACCCGACGGGCGCCGTCGCGCCGCCGTCGCTGGTGGAGGAGGTCGGCCGCTGGGCGGTCGAGCACGGGATCTGGGTCGTGGCCGACGAGATCTACGAGCACCTCGTCTACGGCGGCGCGGAGCACGTCTCCATGCCGGTCGCGGTGCCGGAGCTCGCGGACACGTGCGTCGTGGTCAACGGCGTCGCGAAGACCTACGCCATGACCGGCTGGCGGGTGGGGTGGCTCCTCGGCCCCGCCGACGTCGTGAAGGCGGCCACCAACCTGCAGTCGCACGCCACGAGCAACGTCGCGAACGTCAGCCAGGTGGCGGCGCTCGAGGCGGTCCGCGGCGACCTCACGGCCGTGGCGCGCATGCGCGAGGCGTTCGACCGCCGGCGCCAGACCATGGTGCGGATGCTCAACGAGGTCCCGGGCGTCACCTGCCCCGAGCCGCAGGGCGCCTTCTACGCCTACCCGTCGGTCAAGGGCCTGCTCGGCAAGCGGCTGCGCGGCCGCACGCCGACGACGTCGGCGGAGCTGGCCGAGCTCGTCCTCGAGGAGGCGGGCGTCGCGGTGGTGCCGGGCGAGGCGTTCGGCACGCCGGGCTACTTCCGGCTGTCGTACGCCCTCGGCGACGACGACCTCGAGCGCGGCGTGGCGCGCATGGGCGCGCTGCTCGCCGAGGCCGAGTAGCTACCCGACGCTGCGCAGCGCGGGGCGGCGTCCGGCCAGGGCCCGGTCGACGAGCGCCGACAGGTGCCGCGCCACCTCGAGCCGCCGCTCGACGTGGACCATGTGCCCCACGCCGGGGTAGACGACGAGCTCGCCGAGCGGCAGGGCGTCGGCGATCGTCCGGCTGTGCTCGACGGGGCACAGCCGGTCCTGGTCGCCCGCGACGACGAGGGCCGGCACCTCGCGCAGCGCCTCGAGGGCGCGGACGCGGTCGTGCGTGGTGAACGTGTCGAGGAACAGGTGGATCGTCTCGGCGCTGCACTCGGCCTGCACGGCGAGCACGTCCTGGACGTCGGCCGGCGAGGCGCCCGCGGCGAACAGGACGAAGCGGTCGAGCGCGGCGACCTGCGTGCGGCCCTTGCCGGCGAGCTCGGCCCGGTAGGCCCGCTCGTTGGCGAGCGGGAGCAGCTTCTTGACCGCGCGCGCGACCGGCGCGGGAAGGCTCCACGTGACGTCGGCCAGGCCGCCCGACGACGTCCCGACGAAGGCCGCGCCGACGACGCGGTCGCCGAAGAGCTCGGGCCGCTGCTCGGCCAGGGCCATGAGCGTCATGCCGCCCATCGAGTGGCCGCCGAGCACCACGGGCCGGTCGCCGGCCACCTCGTCGACGACGCGGGCGAGGTCGCGGCCGAGCTGCTCGAGGGTCGCGGTCTCCTGCGTCGCGCGGCCGGACCGGCCGTGGCCGCGGTGGTCGTAGACGACGACGCGCAGGTCGTCGCGCAGCGCGAGCAGCGCCCGCACCGTGCCGTCCCACAGGCGGGACGCCTGCGTGTAGCCGTGCGCGAGCACCATCACCACCGGGGTGTCGGCGGGGCCGTGCTCGGCGACGTGCAGCTCGACGCCGTCGTCGGTGCGGACAGTGCGGGTGCGGCCCTCCAGCGGCGCGGGGCGCTCCGGCGCGGGGACGGCGGCGGCCGCCGCGGCCCGGCGGCGGGCGACGACGGCGGCGCCCGCGAGGGCGGAGGCGGTGAGGACGGCGGTGCGGCGGCGCATGTCGGCTCCAGGAGTCGCTCGGCTGGGCCGGAGCCTAGGCCTGGCGCACCCGCCGGCGCGGAGCGGGGACGCGGACGAGCTCGGCGCGGACGGCCTCCTTCGCGACGGCGTACCCGGCCTGCATGAACGCGGGCGTGCGGCTGAAGTCGCGCAGCTCGTGCACCCCGACGTCGACCCGCGGAAGCCGCACGACGCGCTGGCCCGGCCGGTCGTCCTCGACGGGCCGGTCGAGCCGGGCCCGGCTGATGGCGAACGACAGCAGCAGGACGTCGAGCGCGTTCATGCGCGCGTCGCGCCGGCCGATGGAGCCGCCGCTGACGTCGACGACCCAGGTGCGCTCCGCGCCGAGCTCGAGCGCCCGCTCGACCGGCACCGGGCAGGTGACGCCGCCGTCGACGTGGAGCGTGCCGCCGAGCGCCACCGGCGGGAACAGCGCCGGCAGGCACGCGCTCGCGGTGAGCACCGGCACCGGGTCGCCGGCGGAGAACCACACCGGTGCGCCGCTCAGCAGGTCGGTGGTGACCACGTGCACGGGCACGGCGGTGTCGGCGAGGTCGGTGACCGGGACCCAGCGGCGCACGAGCTCGCGCAGGGCGTCCGGCTCGTAGAGGTGGTCCTCCTTGCGGACGGCCACCGACAGCAGCTGCGCCGCCCGCACGCGGCCCCTGCCGAAGACGGCCTCGCGGTCGAGGCCGCGCCACAGCCGCTCGAGCTCGTGGAGCCGCTCGGGCACCGGGTCGACGGCGAGGAAGGCGGCGTTGAGGGCGCCCACCGAGCAGCCCACCAGCAGGTCGGGCCGGACCCCGGCCTCGAGCAGCGCGCGCAGCGCCCCGACCTGAACGGCGCCGAGGCTGCCGCCGCCGGACAGCACCACCGCCTCGCGGAAGGGCCGCTCGGGCGCGCGGGGTCCCCGCAGCGCGCGGAGCCCCGTCAGCACGGACACGGACCGGATCGTCGCCCGCCCTGCGGGCCCGGCGCCATGGCCCGTCCGGACGGTTCGCTCACCTGGTCAGGCGCAGGTCCTCGCGGCCGCGGAAGCGCTGGAGGAAGCGGTCGTAGGTTCGCCGGCTCTCCCGGTCGCGCACGTCCGGGTCGCTGTCGTGGTAGCCGCGGTGGCGGTCCTGGCGCACCGGCAGGTCGCGGTCGGGCACGACCAGGCGGCCGCCCGCCTCGCGCAGCAGGTACGACCACTCCAGGTCGGCGTTGCGGTAGGTGCGGGCCTTGGCCGGCGGGGGCGTCGCGAGGGCCGCCTCTCGGCGGACCGCCATCAGGTACGACAGCAGCGCCTCGACCTCGCCCGGCCCGGCGTCGGCGAACGACGTCCAGCCGTCCTCGACGTCGGCCCCCCGCCAGCCGGCGCCCACGACGTCGCCGGTCAGCGCCTCGAGCAGCGGCGTGAGCGCGTCGCCCTCCAGCACCGACGACGCGTCCAGGACGACGTGCACCTCGGCGACGTCGGCGCGCAGCAGCGCGGCGCGCGCCTCCCCCCAGCCGGCGGGCTGCTCGACGTGCAGCTCCTCGACCCGGCCGGGGTGCTCCTGCGCCAGCGCGTGCACGACGTCGCCGGCGTCCGTGCGGCCGTTCTCGAGCAGCACCACGACGACGTCGTCGGGCGCGTGCCGCACGAGCGCCTCGACGCAGGTGCGGACGTCGCCGGGCCAGCCGTCGACGAGCAGCGCGGCCGTGCAGCGCCGCACCGGCGGCTCGGCGCTGCGGTCCGGCAGGTCGCGCACGCTGCGCAGCAGCGGGTACGGCGGCGCCGGCTCGACCTGCTGGCCGTCGGCGGTGTCGCGCACGAGCCAGCCCGCGGCGGCGAGCTCGTCGCGGAGCCGGTCGCTGGTGGCGAAGTCCTTCGCGGCGCGCGCGGCGGCGCGCCGGTCGAGCAGCGCGTCGACCTCGGGGCTCGTCATGCCCCGACGCTAGAGGTCGTCCTTGGCCGCGCGCAGCCGGAGGATCTCCTCGCGGCGGGCCAGCCGGGCCGCGCGCCGGATCTCCGCCTCCTGCATGCGCCGCCGCTCCACCGGCGTCTCCGGCACGACGGGCGGCACCTGGCGCGGCTGCCCCGACTCGTCGAGCGCGACGTACACGAGGTAGGCGCTCGCGACGTGCCGCGGCTCCTGGCCGGCCTCGTCCCAGCGCTCGGCGGTGACCCGCACGCCGACCTCCAGCGACGTGCGCCCCGCCCAGTTGACCTGCGCGCTGGCCATGACGAGGTCGCCGACGTGCACCGGCACGAGGAACTGGAACTCGTCCATCGACGCCGTCACCGCGCGCCCGCCGCTGTGCCGGGCCGCGACCGCCCCGCCGAGCTCGTCGACGAGGTGCAGGATCACGCCGCCGTGCACGTTGCCGTGCAGGTTCGTGTCGTGCAGCGTCATGATCCGCGACAGCGAGGTCGCGGACGCCGACGTCGGCTTGGGGTCGAGGCTGACCGGTGCGGCGGGCGGGCGGTACACGTACGTCACGCCCGCCAGTCTGCTAGCCCTCTCGGAGCTGCTTGCGCAGCGCCTTGCGGTCGGTCTTCAGCACGCTGGTGAGCGGCACGGCGTCGACGATGCGGACCTCGCGCGGGTACTTCGCCGCCGAGACGTGCTGCTTGGCGTGCTCGACGACGTCGGCCTCGGTGAGCGTCGAGCCGGGCGCCAGCTGCACGAACGCGACGACCTCCTCCCCCACCCTCGGGTCCGGGCGCCCGACGACCGCCGCCGCCGCGATCTCGGGGTGCGCGAGCAGCGCGTCCTCGACGTCGCGCGGGTAGACGTTGAAGCCGTTGCGGATGATGAGGTCCTTGATGCGGTCGACGACGTAGAGGTAGCCGTCCTCGTCGAGGTGGCCGACGTCGCCGGTGTGGAACCAGCCGTCGCGCAGCACCTCGGCCGTCGCGTCCGGCTGCTGCCAGTAGCCCTGCATGACCACCGGCCCGCGGACGCAGATCTCGCCGTCCTCGCCGACGGGCAGCTCCTCGCCGTCCGGGCCCTCGATGCGCACCTCGACGCCCTGCACGGGCTTGCCCACCGAGCCGAGCCGCCGGTCGTCGACCGGCTGGGCGGCGATGAGCGCGCTGCTCTCGGTGCAGCCGTAGCCCTCCTTGACGACGAGCCCGGGCACGCGCCGCTCGAGCTCGACCGCGAGCTCCGGCGCCAGCGGCGCCCCGCCGCTGCTCACCCGCTCCAGGCACGACAGGTCGTGCTCCTCGAGCGGCTGCGACAGCAGCATGCCGATCATCGACGGTACGAGCGCGCTCTGCTGCACGCGGTGCTCCTCGACCAGCGCCACGAAGCCGGCCGGGTCGAACCAGCGCATGAGCACGCTCTCGGAGGGCTCGACGGCGTGCAGCCCGGTGCACGACACCATGAGCCCGTAGACGTGCGCGAGCGGCAGGGGCAGCAGGCCGCGGGTGCGGCCGGGCACGTGGCCGGCGCGGTAGCCGGCGGCGCCGGCGGCGTCGAGGTTGGCGTGGCTGAGGGCCACGCCCTTGCTGCGCCCGGTGGTGCCGCCGGTGTAGAGCAGGGCCGCGAGGTCGTCGACGTCGCGGTCGACGAGGGCGAGCTCGTCCCCGGACTCCAGCGACTCCCACGGCACGGTGCCCTCCGGCGCCCCGCCGACCACGACGACCGGCTTGCCGCCCGCCGCGGCCTGCACCTTCGGCAGGAACTCCGGCGTCGTGACGAAGGCGACGGCGCCGGAGTCGACGGCGACGTGCCGCAGCTCATCCTCGGTGAGCAGGAACAGCACGGGCGTGGGCACCGCGCCGGCGCGCCAGAGGGCGGAGTAGGCGATGCCGACCTCCGGCACGTTCGCCATGCACAGCACGACGCGGTCGCCCGGGCGGACGCCGAGCTCCTGCAGCCCGCGGGCCGCCCGGCGGGCCCGGCCGGCGAGCTCGTCGGCGGTCCACCAGGTGCCCTCGAAGAACAGGCTGCGGTGGCTCCCGCCGATCCGCTCGAGCACCTCCTCGGCACGGCGGCCCAAGGTGGCGGCACGTGTGGCGGCACGGGTGGCGGTGGGCGACGCGGTCACAGGCGGTCCTCCGGGGCGGCAGCGGGGTCGAGCAGGGCGGTGAGGTGGCGGGCGACGTCGTCGCGCGCCTGGTCGACGGAGCACCCCCGGTCCAGGCGCAGGGCCTCCCAGCCGGGGACGCCGGCGACGACGTACAGCGCGGCGAGCAGGCGCCGGGCCTCCTCGGGCGCGCGGGCGGCGAGCTCGGTCGCGAAGACCGTGCGCACCTCCTCGTCGCCGACGGCGATGAACATCGCACGGTTGGCGCGCAGGGCGGGTGAGGTCGGCTCGCGCAGCCGCGCGGCGCGGCTGACCGGCAGCAGCCGCTCGAGCACCACCGACCGCGACGCGGCGAAGCGCGCGATGCGCTCCGCGAGCGGGAGGGCCGGGTCGACCTCGTCGGCGAGGTCGACGAGCACCTGCAGCTCGCGCTGACCGGCCTCGACCCAGAGCGTCTCCATGTCGGAGAAGTGGCCGAAGACGGTGCGCAGCGCGACGCCCGCGCGGGCCGCCACCTGCTGCGCGGTGGGCGCGAGGTTGCCCTCCTCCTGCAGGGCCAGCAGCGCGTCGACGACGGCGGCCCGGGTGCGGCGCGACCGCGCGGTGCGGCCGTCCTCGCGCGGCGCGCCCGCGGTCCCGGCTTCGGTCTCCACGGCGGTCACCGCAGGCTCCGGGGGGCGGCGTCCCGGGGGCGGGCGAAGCGGCCGAGGCCGCGCGGCCGCTCGCCCCGGGACGGGACGACGGCGGCCGCCTCGACCGGCCCGCCGGCCAGCCGGGCCCGGCCGCCGAGCAGCCGGAGGGCCGCCTGCGGCTTCGCGGACTCGCGGCCGAGCCACGCGGCCACGCCCATGAGGGCCGCGACCACGAGCAGCTGCGCGCGGTCGACGCCGTCGGCGACCGGGCTCGCGGCCACCGGGCGCGCGCGGGCCGTGGTGGTCGGCGCCGCGACTGCCACCGGCGGCTCGACGGCGTCGTCGAGCTGCGGCAGCGGCGCCGCGGCGAGGGGCGCCGTCGCGGGCAGGTCGGCGGTGCCGGTGCCGGCGAGCAGCGCCGGGAGGTCGGACGACGCCGTCGGCGCCTGCTCGGCCGGCGGTGCGGGTGCGGCCGGGTCCTCGACCGGCGCCGCCGGCTCGAGCGGCGTCTCCTGCGAGAGCAGCAGGGCACCGGGCCCGGGGGCGCCGAGCTCGACGCTGAACGGCAGGGGCACCGACGGCGGCGGCAGCACCTGCACGGCGCCCGGCTCGGGCACCAGGGCGAGGCTCCACAGCCCCGGCTCGACCTGGAAGCCGCCGTCGAGCGGGAACGCGACGGTGGTGCCGTCGTCCGACACCGTGCCGAACGCCGTCGAGCGCTCGCAGTCGGCGACCGGCGCCGCGGACAGCGGCTGGTCGGGACCCGCCGTCCAGGCGGTGCCGGCGGTCGGGCAGGCGATCAGCTCCGGCGTCCCGACGGCGCTGCGCACCGGCAGCTCGAGGACGGCCGAGCGGCCCTCCCCGCGGAAGGCCAGGGCCGCCGAGGCGACCGTGCTGCCGACGCCGCGGGCCACGCGCAGGTCGCCCTCCTGCGCGGTGGTCGACTGCCCGCTGCCCGCCGAGCTGTACGACGCGGACCGCTCGAGCGTGCCCTCGCCCTCGCCCCACGACGGCGTCGCGAGCAGCAGCAGGCCGGCACCGGCGACGGCGGCCGCCGCCCGGGCCCTCACGCCGCCACCTTCCGCCGGCGGCGCACCGGCTTGATCTCGGCGACCGTGCCCGCGACCGTCCCCGAGCGCTGCACCGCCGCGACGTCTCCGCCGAGGTAGGCCGACACGACGCGGGGGTCGGACAGCACGACGTCGGGCGGGCCCTGCAGCACGGTGCGGCCGAGCTCGAGCGCCAGGATCTCGTCGGACACGGCGGTGATGAGCGGCATGTCGTGCTCGATGACGAGCATCGCGCAGCCGGTCGCCTCGCGGATGTCGCGCAGCAGCGGCCCGAGCGCCTCGGTCTCCTTCTGCGCGATGCCGCTCGAGGGCTCGTCGAGCAGCAGCACCGTCGGGTCGTGCGCGATGGCCATCGCGAGGTCGACGATGCGGCGCGAGCCGGTCGACAGCTCGCTGACGAACTTGTCGCGGAACGCCTGCAGGCCGAGCAGCTCGACGAGGTCGTCGACGGTGAACGCGACGTCCTCCTCCGACTCCCTCATGGCGGGCGTCGCGAGCAGCGACGACACGTGGTCGCGGACGTCGACGTGCCGCTCGAGGCCGAGCGCGATGTTCTCGGCGACGGTGAGGCTCGGGAAGATGCGCGCGTCCTGGAACGACCGGCCGAGGCCGAGGGCGGCGCGGCGGTCCGGGCCCCAGCGGCTGACGTCGCGGCCGGCGACGCGCACGGTGCCGCTGTCGGCGGGCAGGTGGCCCGACACCATGTCGAAGATGGTCGTCTTGCCGGCGCCGTTCGGGCCGATGAGCCCGAGCACCTCGCCCGCGTGCAGGGTGAAGCCGACGTCGGCGACGGCGGTGATGCCGCCGAAGCGCTTGGTCAGGCCGTGCACCTCGAGCACGGGCACGCGCGCGGCCGGCTCGACCGGCTCGCGCGGCGTCGCGACGGCGGTGCCCGACAGCCCCTTCGAGGCGCCGTGCAGGAACACCGAGCGCAGGACGTCGTCGCGCTCGAGCAGCTCGGCGGTCGGGCCGCTGAAGCGCACCTCGCCCTTCTCCATGAAGTACGCGCGCGTTGCGATGGTCAGCGCGACGTTCACGGACTGCTCGACGAGCACGATGGTGCAGCCCTGCGCGTGGATCTGGCGCACGATCTCGAGCAGCTGCCCGACGACGGTGGGCGCCAGCCCGAGCGAGAGCTCGTCGATGACGAGGAGCTTCGGCTTCGCGACGAACGCCATGCCCAGCGCCAGCTGCTGCTGCTCGCCGCCGGACATGTTGCCGGCGAGCTGGTCCCACCGCTCGCGGAGCCGCGGGAACAGCCCGCAGACGTGGTCGACGCGCGCCCGCACCTCGGCCGGGTCCTCGTCGGCGTACAGCCAGCTGCCCACCTCGAAGTGCTCGCGCACCGTGAGCGTCGGGAAGACGGCCTTGCCGCCGGGCACCTGCACGATGCCCTTGCCCGCCGTCGCCACCGCGTCGCTGCGGGTGATGTCCTCGCCGTCGAAGACGATGCGGCCCGCGGTCGGGGTGACGAGCCCCGACACCGCCTTGAGCAGCGTCGACTTGCCGGCGCCGTTCGTGCCGAGCAGCGCGACGATCTCGCCGTGCTCGACGTCGAGGTCGACGCCGAAGAGCACCTGCACCTTGTCGTAGCAGACGTCGACGCCGCGGCACTGCAGCAGCGGGCCGTCCTGCGGCACGGGACCGGTGGCGCGCGTCCGCCACCACGAGAGCTTCACCGGGCGCTCCTCTGCGTCGGGACGGGGCCGGGGACGTCGTCGGTGCGGCGGTCGGCGACCAGGCTCGGCACGTGCAGCCCGCGGCGTGCGGCGATGCGGCGCAGCACGGCGTCGCGCTGCTCGAACACGTAGCCGGCGAGGCCGCCCGGCGCCGAGTAGAGGTTGAGCACGAGCAGCGGCCCGGTGAGCAGCAGCGGGATCGCCACCGACGCCCGCTCGCCCAGCGACTGCCACAGCAGGGGGCCGAAGAGCACCGTCGCCTGGAACAGCACCACGCCGACGACGGCGGCCCACACCGACGTCAGGCCGGCGACGCACGCGGCGAGGAACACGAAGATGCTCGCGAGCACGTCGTAGCTGCCGGGCAGGACGTCGTGCTGCAGGTAGGCCAGCAGCACCCCGGCGAGCCCGGCCATCCCGCCGCTGACGGCGAACGCCGCGAGGCGCACCTTCACCGGGTCGAGCGAGTACGCCGCGGCCGCGCGCTGGTTGTCGCGCACCGCGATGAGCACGCGTCCGCTGCGGTGCGCCCGGAACGACAGCGCCGCCGCCATCGTCAGCGCGAGCGCGACGACGCAGACGTAGTAGTACGACCGGTCGTCCTCGAGGTCCCAGACGCCGTACAGCACCGGCCGCACGATGTCGGGCGTCAGGCTCTCCGGCAGCAGCTGGCGGCCCAGCCAGAACCCCTTGTTGAGGACGTAGTTCTCCATCGCGTAGCCGAACGCCAGGGTGGTCACCGCGAGGTAGAGGCCCTGGATGCGCACCGCCGGCAGGCCGATGACGACGGCCGACAGCGCCCCCGCGGCGATGCCGAGGGCGCAGGCGACGAAGAAGTCGATGTTGTGGTCCGCCGCGAGGCCGCCGGACACCGCGGCGCCGATGCCGACGAGGCCGAACTGCCCGAGCGAGATCTGGCCGGCCCAGCCGGTGAGCACCACGAGGCTGACGGCGACGATGCCGTAGACCGGCAGCAGGACCAGCCGCGGCATCTCCGCGGCGCCGACGACGAACGGTGCCCCGAGCGCCACGACGACCGCGAGCGAGAGGAGGCCGTACCGGGCGGCGCGCACCTCCGGCAGGTCGCGCAGCTCGGCCGGCACGGGGCGGAAGGCCTTGACCGTCTGCCAGGTCGAGACGCCGGCGTCGTGCGCCCGCGAGAGCGACCCGCGCCGGGCGAGCAGCGCGACGAGGATGACGACGAGCATCAGCGCGCTGGCGACGTCGTTGGCGCCGGTCTTCGCGACGCTCGCGAACACCAGGACGCCGATGCCGGTGCCGGCGACCAGCGCCGTGCCCATCCGCTCGAGCCCCGCGACGGTGGCCGCCGCGAGCCCGTACAGCAGTGCGTCGAAGCCCAGGGTCGCGTCGCCCGGCACGCCGATGAGCGGCGCCTGCACGAAGATGGCCATGCTCGCGAGCAGCCCGGCGAGCGCCCAGCTGACGGTGCTCACCCGCTTCACCGGGATGCCGAGCAGCGCCGCCCGCTCCGCGTTCTCGGCCGACGCGCGCACCGCCATGCCCATGCGCGTGCGGGCGAAGAACAGCGTCAGCCCGGCCGTCAGCACGCCCACGACGAGGAACGCGAAGACCTGGTTGCCCGACAGGACCGGCTCGCCGCGCCCGTTCTCGAGGGCGAGCGAGGTCCACGGCGTCTCGACGAGCGGCGGCTGGTTGGCCTGGTTGCCGAACCAGATCGGCAGGAAGAAGCCGACCACCGCGAAGGTCTGCGCGAGGCCGATCGTCACGACGGTGGCGATGAGCCGCGGGCTGGTCGCGAACCGCCGCATCACCACGACGTCGGTGAGCGCGCCGACCGCGAGGCCGCCGACCACCGCCACCGGGAAGGTGAGCGCGTAGGAGATGCCGACGTTCGTGGTGAGCAGCAGCGCGAAGATGGCCGGCACCGCGCCGAGCGCCGCCGCGGCGAAGTTGATGATGCGCGACGTCCGGTACACGAGCACGAGCGCGACGCCGAGGATCCCGTACAGCGAGCCGAGGGCGATGCCGTTGAGCACGTTGCTCGCCGACAGCCCGACGACCTGCGTCATGACGACGAGGTAGAGCAGGGCGGCCGCCGCGGTGCGGCCGGCGACGGGTCCGCGGCCGGGCGCAGTGAGGGCGCCGCGCACGGCCGCGGCCGGCCGCTCGAGGACGGGCGCGGTCATCAGGCGCCGCGCTTGTCGACGGTGGGCACCGGCGGCTGGGGCGCCGTCGGGAAGTCGCCAAGCCCGAAGCGCCGGCCGCCGTAGCCGACGTAGGCGCCGCGCTGGCCGTTGAAGACGCTCGTCTTGTCCTTGTGCCAGCCGAGCAGCCGCACGTCGCGCGTCCAGGACAGCTCGCCGTCCTCGAAGGCGCGGCGCGGGAAGCCGGTGTCGCCGCCGCCGCGCGAGCCCAGCTTGGGCGCCGACGCCGCCATGCGGGCCGGCGTCAGCTCGGGGCCGGTGACCTGGATGAGGCTGGCGAGCATGTTGTAGCTGTCCCAGAACAGCTCGGCCACGTTCGGCGTCACCGGCAGGGTGCCGCCGCCGGCGGCCTTGAACACCTTCACGCCGGGCTTCTGGTCCTGCGGCACCTCGGCCTTGCTGTCGCCGAGGCCGAGCGCCCCGTGGAACGCGCACCCGCGCTGGCGCTGCGGGCAGGCGAGGTCGCCCTGGTAGGTCTGGCCGGTGGCGTCGGAGTCCATAGACTGGTTCGTGGCGAACAGCGCCTCGGGCCAGTAGTTGTTGTTCGTGGCGGCGTTGTAGCTGAACTGCGGCGCGACGGGGTCGCAGAAGCACACGACGCTCGTGGCCGGGTTCGTGCTGTCGTTCATGATCGCGGTGCCGGCCTGCGACTGCTGCGCCGCGGTGCTGACGTTCTGCTCGTAGAAGTACTCCTTGGTGACCTTCTCGCCGCAGCCCCGCTCGAGCGCCGGGTACAGCACCTCCTTGACGACGCGCTTGTTGTCCGGGTCGTTGGTGCTGACGACGCCGAGCTCGCGCGGGCGGCCGCGGAAGTCCTGGGCCGGGTTCTGCCCGCCGGCGTACACGGCCGTGCGGCCGGTGCCGCCCTTGCTCGTCATCTGCGTGCACCACCACTGGGCGAAGACCCGGGCCATGCGCGACGAGCTCATCTTGTCGTCGTAGTTGTAGGGCTTGAGGGCGTTGCGGAACTCCTCGGAGAACCCGTGCCCGCCGAAGCTGACGACCTTGAGCCGGGCGAGCTCGGCGTAGCAGGCCGAGCAGACCGTCGTGTTGAAGTGCACGGCGTAGGGCTTGAACTGCGTGACGATCTTGTTCATCTCGCCGATGAGGCAGCGCAGGTCCGGCGGCACCGTGCGGCAGGTGCCCTGGTAGGTCTCGATCTTGACCTTGCGGCCGTGCAGCTGGTAGTTCGCGTTGATGAACTGGGCGAACACGGTGTTCAGCGCCGCCGCCTCGCGGGCGCCGTAGAACAGCCCCTGGGCCCGCAGGATGGCGTTGACCTCGGCGCCGTAGTCGGGCACGTAGTTGACGATCGTGATCGTGTCGGCGGTGACGCCGAAGCTGGTGGCACCGCCGTTGTCGCCCACGGGCGCGCCGGGCTTGCCGGGCGCGCACGGCGGGGCGAAGTAGTCCAGGGCCGGGTCGAACTGGCGCCCGTCCCGGCAGTGCGACGTGTCGCCCGTCGGGGCCGCGGCGCCGCCCGGAGCGGTCGGGGCCGCGGGTCCGCCGGCCGTGCCGCCGCCGTCCACCGTCCCGGCTCCGGCATCGGTGCCGGTCGCGGTGCCGGCGTCGACGGCGGCCCCCTCGACCGGCAGGCCGGTCGCCGGGTCGACCACGGCGCCGCCCTCCGCGGGCAGCCCCTCGGCGGTCAGGCCGTCGGCGGGCAGGCCCTCGGCCGTGACGCCCGTGAGGGCCGCCGCGGAGGCGTCCGCGTCGGGCCGGGCGGTGGAGGGGGCCACGAGGACGACCACGAGCTGCGCTGCGGCGAGCAGCGCGATCGGGCCGTACTTGCGTGCGGGCGAGCTGCGGTACACGTCTTCTCCTGCCGCGCTGTGAGCCAGGTCACCACGAACGCGGTCAGGATGGGGCAGGTCGGGCAGCGCCGTCCAGGGAGGTTGCACGCCGGGTGCACGTACCACCCGGACGGCGCAGCGGTCAGGGCAGGCGCACGACCGCCTTGGCGTGCGTGAGCACCTTCGCCGCATCGTCGCCCTCGCCGACGACCGCCGTCAGGCCCACCGTCACCCGGCCGTCGGCCTTGTCCTCGACCGTGCCGGTGACGCGCAGGACGGCGCCGCGGTCGTCGTCGGGCACCACGACGGGGCGGCTGAAGCGCACGCCGTAGCTGACCACCGCGCCCGGGTCGCCCGCCCAGTCGGTGACCACCCGCACCGCGACGGCCATCGTGCACATGCCGTGCGCGATGACGTCGGGCAGCCCGACCGCCTTCGCGATGCGCTCGTTCCAGTGGATGACGTTGAAGTCGCCGCTCGCGCCGCAGTAGCGGACCAGGTCGAGGCGGCTGATCGGGAAGGTCTGCGCCGGCAGCTCGGTGCCGACCTCGACGTCGTCGTAGCTGGGCATCTCAGGCCTCCGGTCCGGCGGCGGTGCCAGCCGCGGTGCCACGGCTGACGATGGTGCTGCGCAGGGTGGCGACCGCCTCGCCGTCGGCGGCGGTCACCTCCCCCGCCATGGAGATGAGCTCGTTGCGGCCGGCGTCCTTGATGTCGACGATGCGGCTGACGACGTGCAGGACGTCGCCGGCGCGCACCGGCCGGTGCAGCTCGAAGGACTGCTCGCCGTGGACGACGCGCGAGTAGTCGAGCCCGAGCTCCGGGTCGACGATCGGCCCCTCGCTCGCGAAGCGGAAGTTGAGCACCGTGAGGAACGTCGGCGGCGCGATGACGTCCGGGTGGCCCAGCGCCCGCGCGGCCTCGGGGTCGCGGTAGGCGGGGTTGCCGTCGCCGATCGCCTCGGCGAAGCGGCGGATGTGCTCGCGACCCACCTCGTACGTCGTCGAGGCGGGGTACTCGCGGCCGACGAAGGCGCGGTTGAGCGGCATGCGGTCCCTCCCTAGGACGTGAACGGTCGTTCACTCCCGGCGCGGACCCTAGCGCAGACGCACCGGAGGCCGGCTCCCGAGCGGGAGCCGGCCTCCGGAGGAGGACGGGTGCGTCAGCGCGTCTCGCGGTGCAGCGTGTGCCGCCGGTCGTGCGGGCAGTACTTCTTCATCTCGAGGCGGTCCGGGTCGTTGCGCCGGTTCTTGCGCGTGATGTAGTTCCGGTTCTTGCACTCCTGGCACGCCAGCGTGATCTTCGGGCGGACGTCGGTGGCGGCCATGCGGGAGTGCCTGCTCTCGGGATCGGCGGTGCGGGACGGCGGTGCAGCGGACCAGACTACCGGACGCGCACCAGCGCCTCGGCGTCGCGCACGACGCCGAGGCGGGGAGTAGCGGTGGCCGGACTTGAACCGGCGACACAGCGATTATGAGCCGCTTGCTCTACCAGGCTGAGCTACACCGCCGAGACAGCCGGCCGGCGGAGCCGGGCGGCCTGCAGAGCCCCCTTACGGAATCGAACCGTAGACCTTCTCCTTACCATGGAGACGCTCTGCCGACTGAGCTAAGGGGGCCGGTCGAGCGAGGGAGAGCGTACACGCTCCGCTGCCCGACCCCCTCACGACGACGGCCCCCGGACCGTGAGGTCGGGGGCCGTCGCGAGGCGTGGCGGGTGAAGGGTTCGAACCTTCGTAGGCTGTGCCGACAGATTTACAGTCTGCTCCCTTTGACCGCTCGGGCAACCCGCCTCGTGCGGGGGGAGACGATAGCAACCCGGGAGGGGCGCCCGCGTGGCCGACGCGTCGTTCGACATCGTGAGCAAGGTCGACCGGCAGGAGGTCGACAACGCGCTGAACCAGACGGCCAAGGAGGCGTCGCAGCGCTACGACTTCAAGGGGACCGGTGCGTCCATCGCCTGGTCCGGCGAGACGATCGTCCTCAAGGCCGAGGCCGAGGAGCGCGTCAAGGCGCTGCTCGAGGTCTTCAAGGAGAAGCTCGTCAAGCGGCAGATCTCCCTCAAGACGCTCGAGGCGTCCGACCCGCAGCCCTCCGGCAAGGAGCACCGCATCACCTGCACGGTGTCCGAGGGCATCTCGCAGGACAACGCCAAGAAGGTCGCCAAGGTCATCCGCGACGAGGGCCCGAAGGGCGTGCAGGCGCAGGTGCAGGGCGACCAGCTGCGGGT
>DATMKB010000149.1:0-14502 GCA_035553635.1 Mycobacteriales bacterium | reverse complement strand
CTCCCTACCCGCCCGAGGAGCCGAGCAGTGTCCGACGCGCCAGCGTCCCCGAAGGCCGGACGGCTGAGCACGCCGAGCTGGCTCGACGCGCGGCTGCTGCTCGGCGTGCTGCTGGTCCTGGTGAGCGTCGTCGTCGGGGCGCGGGTGCTGTCGGCCGCGGACCGCACGCAGCTCATGTGGTCGGCGGCCCGCGACCTCGGTCCGGGCACCGTCCTCACGACGGCCGACCTCGTGCCCGTCGAGGTCCGGCTCTTCGACACCGGCGCGCGCTACCTCGTCGGCACGGAGACCGGCTACCCGGGCTACGTGCTGCAGCGCGAGCTGTCCGCCGGCGAGCTCGTGCCGCTCGACGCGCTGGCCCGCCCCGGGGCCGGCGCCGCCGACCTCCGGCAGGTCAGCGTCCCCGTGCTGCCCGGCCGGTTCCCGGGCGGCCTGGCCGCCGGCCAGCTCGTCGACGTGTGGTCCACCCCCGACCGCGACGCGACCGCGCTCGCCGAGGGCGCCGCCGCGCCCGGCTCGTCCCTCGTCCTCGAGGCCGTGCCGGTGTTCGCGGCGCCCGACGCCGGCGGCGCGCTGTCGGCCGGCACGCCGGAGCAGGCCGTCGTCCTCAACGTCCGCGCGCAGGACGTCGAGGCGCTGGTCGCCGCCATGGCCGCCGGGCGCATCGACCTCGTCCGCGTGCCCGGGCCCCGCGACCGCGGCGACGCGCTGACGGGCGCGTCCGGCGACGCCGCCGGCTGATGCGCGTCCCCGTCGTCACGGCCGTCTCGGACGCCGTCTGGGAGTCCGAGCTCGTCGCCGCCCTCGAACGCGGCGACCTCGGCGTCGGCGTCGTCCGCCGCTGCGTCGACCTCGCCGACCTGCTCGCGACGGCCACCACCGGGTCGGCCCGCGCGGCCGTGCTGTCGGCGGACCTGCGCCGGCTCGACCGCGAGGCGCTGTCGCGGCTGGCCGTGGCGGGCGTGGCGGTCGTCGGGCTCGTGCCGCCGGGCGACGAGGAGGCCGAGCGGCGGCTCCGGCAGCTCGGCGTCGCGCACGTGCTGCCGAGCGACTCGCCGCCCGACGTCCTCTCGGCGGCGGTGCTCCAGGCGGTGCGGGGGGCCGACGAGCCGTCGCCGGGGGAGCGGCTGGACCTCGCGGACCTCGGCGCCGCCTTTCCCGCCTCCCGGCCCGCGGAGCCGGCGCCCGTGCCGCTCGACGTGCCCGTCGGCAGCGGCCGGCTGGTCGCCGTGTGGGGGCCGGCCGGCGCGCCGGGCCGCACCACCGTGGCGGTGGCCCTGGCCAGCGAGGCCGCCGTGGCCGGGCGCAGCGCGCTGCTCGTCGACGCCGACGTCTACGGCGGCGTCGTCGCGCAGGTGCTCGGGCTGCTCGACGAGTCGCCCGGCCTCGCCGCCGCGGCGCGGCAGGCCAACGCCGGCACGCTCGACCTGCCGGCCCTGGCCCGCCTCGCGCGCCAGGTGGCGCCCGAGCTGCGGGTGCTCACCGGCATCGCCCGGGCCGACCGGTGGCCCGAGCTGCGGCCCTCGGCGGTCGAGCAGGTGCTCGAGCTGGCGCGCTCGCTGGCCGCCGTGACGGTGGTCGACTGCGGGTTCAGCCTCGAGCAGGACGAGGAGCTGTCCTACGACACCGCCGCGCCGCGGCGCAACGGCGCCACGCTCGCCGCCCTCGAGGCGGCCGACACGGTCGTCGTCGTCGGCCAGGGCGACCCGGTGGGGCTGCAGCGGCTGGTGCGCGGGCTCGCCGACCTGCGCGAGGCGGTCCCCGGCGCGACGCCGGTGGTGGTCGTCAACAAGGTCCGGGGCACCGCGGTGCCGGGCGACGCGGCCGCCGAGATCCGCGCGGCGCTCTCCCGGTACGCCGGGGTCGACGACTGCGCGCTCGTCCCGATGGACACCGCCGCGCTCGACGCGGCGCTGGCCGCCGGGCGCACCCTGGCGGAGGCCGCGCCGGCCTCGCCCGCGCGCACGGCGCTCGCCGCGCTCGCCGGCTCCCTGGTCGGGGTCCGGCCGAGCCGCGCGCGCAAGCGTCTGCTGCGGCGCCGCTAGGAGGTCAGACCGACGGGCCGTGGCCGGCGCCGCCGGGCACCGCCTCGGCGGCCTGCTGCGCCGGAGCCGGCTCCCGGGAGACGTACTTGCCGAGCTCCTGCCGGGCGACGGTGCGCACGTGCACCTCGTCCGGGCCGTCGGCGATGCGCAGCGTGCGCAGGCCGGCGTACATGCGGGCGAGCGGGAAGTCCTCGCTGACGCCCGCGCCGCCGTGCACCTGGATCGCCCGGTCGATGACGCTCAGCGCCACCCGCGGCGCGATGACCTTGATGGCGGCGATCTCCGTGCGGGCGCCCTTGGCCCCGTGCTTGTCGATGAGGTCGGCGGTCTTGAGGACCATGAGCCGGGCCTGGTCGATCTCCATGCGGCTCTCGGCGATCTGCTGCCGCACGACGCCCTGCCGGGCGATCTCCTGGCCGAAGGCCACGCGGGAGACCGCGCGCTCGCACATGAGCTTGAGCGCGCGCTCCGCGGCGCCGATCGCGCGCATGCAGTGGTGGATGCGGCCGGGCCCGAGGCGGGCCTGGGCGATCATGAAGCCGTCGCCCTCGCCGGCGACGAGGTTCGTGGCGGGCACGCGGACGTCGGTGAAGCGGACCTCGCCGTGGCCGTGCTGGTCCTGGTAGCCGAAGACCGGCAGCGCGCGCACGACCTCGACGCCCGGGGTGTCGACCGGCACGAGGATCATCGACTGCTGGCGGTGCGGCGAGGCCGACGGGTCGGTCTTGCCCATGAGGATCATGATCTTGCAGCGCGGGTCGTTGATGCCCGTCGTCCACCACTTGCGCCCGTTGATGACGTAGTCGTCGCCGTCGCGCTCGATGCGGGTGGAGATGTTCGTGGCGTCCGAGGAGGCGACGTCGGGCTCGGTCATCGCGAACGCCGAGCGGATCTCGCCCTCGAGCAGCGGCCGCAGCCACTGGTCCTTCTGCTCCGGGGTGCCGAACATGTGCAGCACCTCCATGTTCCCGGTGTTCGGGGCGTCGCAGTTGATCGCCTCGGGGGCGATGTGCGACGACCAGCCGGTGAGCTCGGCCAGCGGGGCGTACTCGAGGTTGGTCAGCCCGGAGACGTCCGGCAGGAACAGGTTCCACAGGCCGCGCGAGCGCGCCTCGGCCTTGAGCTCCTCGACCACCGGCGGCAGCGTGTGGTCGTCCCGCCCCTTCTCGCGGCGGTAGGCCTCGTACTCGGCCTCGGCCGGGAAGACCCGGGAGTCCATGAAGTCCTGGAGGCGGTCGCGGTAGTCCTGCGCCTTGGGCGAGAGCTCGAAGTCCACGGGCGCACCGTAGCGCCCGTACCGTGCGGCCCCGTGCGGTACCGGGCGCTCCTCGTCGACGACCTCGGCACGCTGCGCCCGGCGCCGGGCCGGCCGGTGGGCGACGGCGGCGTCGCGGCCCTCGTGCGCGCGGCCCGGGCCGCCGGCCTGCGGACGGCCGTGCTCTCCAACGCCGACGCCGTCGACCCGCGGGCGGGCTTCGAGGCGCTCGTCGACGTCGTCCTCGTCAGCGGCGAGACCGGCGTGCGCAAGCCCGACCCGGCGGCCTTCGCCGGCGCCGCCGCCCGCCTCGGCGTCCCGCCGGAGGCCTGCCTGGTGGTCGACGACCTGCCCGAGAACGTCCGGGCCGCCGCGGCCCTCGGCATGACCGGCGTGCTGCACCGCGACGACGCCTCGACCGCCGAGGAGGTCCGGGTGCTGCTGTCCCTGCGCTGACCCCGCTGTCCGGATCGCCGCCGGACTCCTCCGGCGCGGCCACGCGCTGCCGATGGGGCGCTGTGTGAGAGTGGCCGGCGGTCCGGCCGCCGGTGGTCAGGGCCGGACGGGACAGGAGGCGCGCGTGGAACGGCTCAGCCCCCTCGACGTCTCGTTCCTCTACGTCGAGACGCCGCCGACGTGCATGGGCGTCGTCGGCGGCGTTGCGGTGCTGGACCCGCCCGGCGCCGGCTTCGACTACGACCGCCTCGTGCGCCTCATCGGCCAGCGCATCGCCCTCGTCCCGCGCTACCGGCAGCGGGTCCGCAGCGTGCCGGGCCACCTGGCCAACCCGGTGTGGGTCGACGACGAGCACTTCGACCTGACCTACCACGTGCGCCGCAGCGCGCTGCCGAAGCCGGGGAGCCCCGCGCAGCTACGCGAGCTGGTCGGCCGGCTCATGGGCCGGCGCCTGGACCGCAGCCGCCCGCTCTGGGAGGTCTACCTCGTCGAGGGGCTCGAGGGCGGGCGCGTCGGCATCGTCACCAAGACCCACCACGCCGTGGTCGACGGCGTCGCGGCGGTGGACCTCAGCACCGTGCTGCTCGACACGACGCCCGAGCCGCGCGAGATCCCCGAGGACGACTGGCGCCCGCACGGCGGGCCCGGCCTGCTGGGGCTCGTGGCCGGCGCCGTCTCGGACCTCGTCCGGCGGCCCACCGAGGCCCTCGACGTCGCCCGCGGGGCGGTGCTCGACGTCCGCGCCACCGCGGGCCGGGTCGCCGGCGTCGCGGGCGGCCTCGTCTCGTCGGCCCTGACCGTGGCCCGGCCGGCGCCGGCCAGCCCGCTCAACGTGCGCCTGGGCGAGCACCGGCGGTTCGGCAGCGCCCGCACCGACCTCGACGACTACCGGCGGGTGCGCAAGGCGCACGGCGGCACCGTCAACGACGTCGTGCTCGCGGTCGTGGCCGGCGCACTGCGGTCGTGGCTGCTCACCCGCGGCGAGAGCGTCCGGCCGGGCACCACGGTGCGGGCGATGGTGCCGGTGAGCGTGCGCGCCGAGGGGCAGCGCGGCCAGCTGGGCAACCGGGTGTCGTCGTACTTCGTCGACCTGCCGGTGGGCGAGGGCAACCCGGTCATGCGGCTGCACCAGGTGTCGTTCGCCATGCGGGGCCACAAGGAGAGCGGCCAGTCCGTCGGCGCCGACGCCCTGGTGCAGCTCGCCGGCTTCGCGCCGCCGACGCTGCACGCGCTCGGCGCCCGGGCCGCCGCGGACCTGTCGCGGCGGCTGTTCAACCTCGTCGTCACGAACGTGCCGGGGCCGCAGTTCCCGATGTACGCCGGCGGGGCGCGGCTGCTCGAGATGTACCCGGTGGTGCCGCTGGCGAAGGACCAGGCCGTGTCCGTGGGCCTGACGAGCTACGACGGCGGGGTGTTCTACGGCCTCAACGCCGACCGCGACGCCCTGCCGGACGTCGACGTGCTGGCCGGGTGCGTCGAGGAGTCGCTGGCCGAGCTGGTGGGAACGGTGCGCTGACATGAGCGAGCAGAGGTGGGGCCTGGTCCTCGGCGCCGGCGGCGTCCTGGGGGCGGCCTGGACGATCGGGGCCCTCGCGGCCGTGGAGGAGGAGCACGGCCTCGACGTCCGCGACGCCGAGGTGCTCGTCGGGACGTCGGCCGGCTCGGTGCTGGCGGCGGCGCTGGGGTGCGGGGTGGGCGTCGACGCGCTGCTCGACCACCAGCGCGGCGTCCCGCGCGAGGAGGGCCCGGCCTTCGACTACGACCTCGACCACGACTCCGGCGGCGCCCTGCCGCCGCTGCCGCGTCCCGGCATCGGCTCGGCGCGCGGCCTGCTCCGCACCGCGCTGCGGCCGCGCCGGGTGACGCCCATGACGGCGCTGTCCGCCGCGCTGCCGCAGGGCCGCGGGTCGCTCGAGCCGGTCGGCCGCCTCGTCGACGGCGTGTGCCCGCGCGGCGCCTGGGCCGGCCACCACGCGACCTGGATCGTCACCACCGACTACGACAGCGGCCGCCGGGTCGTCTTCGGCCGCGACGGCGCCCCGCACGCCGGACTGCGCCAGGCCGTCATGGCCTCCTGCGCGATCCCCGGCTGGTACGCGCCGGTGCGCATCGGCGGGCGCCGCTACGTCGACGGCGGCACGTGCTCGCCCACCTCGGTCGACGTCGTGCGCCCGCTCGGGCTCGACCGCGTCTACGTCCTGTCGCCCATGACGTCGCTCGACTACGACGTGCCCACCACGGTGGCCGGGCGGCTCGAGCGGCAGTTCCGGCGGCTGTCGACGCGCCGCGTGGTGCGGGAGGTCAAGAAGGTCGCCGCCGCCGGCACGGAGGTCGTCCTGCTGCACCCGACGGCCGAGGACCTGGCGGCGATCGGCGCGAACATGATGGACCCGCGCCGGCGCGCCTCGGTGCTCGAGACGTCGCTGCGCACGTCGGCGGCGGCGCTGCGCGCGCCCTCGGGCCCGCTGGCCGGCCAGCCGCTCGCGGGCTGAGCGTGCGCGTCTACCTGCCGGCGACCTTCGCCGACCTGCGGGCCCTGCTCGACACCGGCGAGCTCGGCGACCCGCCCCTGCCCGGCTACGCCGTCACGCCCGCGCTGCGCGAGTGGTACGCCGAGGGCGACGACGAGGAGCTCGAGTACGCCGCCATGACGGAGGCGGCCCGGGCGTCGGTGCGGCTGCTCGACCGGCTCCTCGTCGAGGACGAGACGGCGCGCCCCCGCCGGGTGGTCGTCGTGGCCGAGGTGCCGCGCGCCGAGCCCGCGCCGCACGTCGACCGCGCGGCCGTGCGGGTGCCCGACGCCGTCCCGCTGCGCCTGGTGCAGGCGGTGCACGTCGACGCGCCGGAGGCCGAGGCCGACGTCCGCGCCGCGGCCGAGAGCGTCGTGGCCGCCGACCTCGGCGGCGACGAGGCGGCGTTCGCCGTCGAGCAGGCCGAGGGCCACGAGCTGCAGTGGTACGCGACGCAGGAGATCGGGGCGCTGCTCGAGCTGGGCTAGCCAGCCCGCGGAGGTGGCACAGTGCCGGGCATGGACGCCGTCACCACTGTCCCGCTGCCGGTCAACGAGCCGGTGCGCTCCTACGCCCCCGGCTCGCCCGAGCGCGCGTCGCTCGAGCGGCGGCTCGACGAGCTGGCCGGCGAGCGTCCCGACCTCACGATGACCGTCGCGGGCACCCAGCGCCTCGGCGGCGGCGAGCCGGTCGACGTCGTCATGCCGCACCGGCACGCGCACGTCCTCGGCACGCTGCGCGAGGCGACCGCCGGCGACGTGCAGGACGCCGTCGACGCCGCCCTGGCCGCCGCACCGTCGTGGCGGTCGCTGTCGTTCGACGACCGCGCCGCCGTCCTGCTGCGCGCCGCCGACCTGCTCGCGGGGCCGTGGCGCGACACCCTCAACGCCGCGACGATGCTCGGGCAGAGCAAGACGGCGTTCCAGGCCGAGATCGACAGCGCCTGCGAGCTGGTCGACTTCCTGCGCTTCAACGTGGCGTTCGGCCGCCAGGTGCTCGCCGAGCAGCCGAAGTCGAGCCCGGGCGTGTGGAACCGCATGGACCACCGGCCGCTCGAGGGCTTCGTCCTCGCGATCACGCCGTTCAACTTCACCGCCATCGCCGGCAACCTGCCGCTCGCGCCGGCGCTCATGGGGAACACCGTCGTCTGGAAGCCGTCGCCGACGCAGCAGCTGTCGGCGCACTGGACGATGCGGCTGCTCGAGGCGGCCGGACTGCCGCCGGGCGTCGTCAACCTGGTGACGGGCAACGGGCAGGCGGTGAGCGAGGTCGCCGTGCCGCACCCGGACCTCGCCGGCATCCACTTCACCGGCTCGACGCAGACCTTCCAGCGGCTCTGGCAGGCCGTCGGCAACGGGCTGACCCGCTACCGGACCTACCCGCGCATGGTCGGCGAGACGGGCGGCAAGGACTTCGTCCTCGCGCACCCCTCGGCCGACCTGCAGGCGCTGTCCGTCGGCCTGGTCCGGGGTGCCTTCGAGTACCAGGGGCAGAAGTGCTCGGCGGCCTCGCGGGCCTACGTGCCGCGCTCGCTGTGGGAGGGCGGCCTGCGCGACGACCTCGCCGACCGCACCCGGTCGCTGTCGTACGGCGACGTGCGCGACCTCTCGCACTTCGGCGGCGCGGTCATCGACCGGCGGTCGTTCGACCGGCTCGCGGGCGTGCAGCAGCGGGCGGCCGCGGACCCGGCCGTCGAGGTGCTGGCCGGCGGCGGCGCCGACGACCGCGAGGGCTTCTTCGTCGAGCCGACGGTGCTGGTCGGGTCCGACCCGCGCACTGAGTTCTTCGTGCAGGAGTACTTCGGCCCGGTGTTGGCGGTGCACGTCTACGAGGACGGCGCCTGGGACGAGGTGCTCGACCTCGTCGACACCACCGCGCCCTACGCGCTCACCGGCGCCGTCTTCGCCGACGACGCGCACGCCGTCGCGCAGGCCACCGAGCGGCTCCGCTTCACCGCCGGCAACTTCTACGTCAACGACAAGCCGACCGGCGCCGTGGTCGGCCAGCAGCCGTTCGGCGGCGCGCGGGCGAGCGGGACCAACGACAAGGCCGGCTCGGTGCTCAACCTGCTGCGCTGGACGTCGCCCCGCACGCTGAAGACGACGTCGGTGCCGCCGCGGGACCACCGCTACCCGCACATGGGGTGAGGAGCGGCCGTCTCGCGGCCGGCGTCGAGGCGCTGCAGGACCGCGCCCTGCGCGGGGTCGCGCCGCCGGACCTCCCGGCCGACCGGCTGCCGCTGCGCCGGGCCCTCGCCGCGCTCGGCGGCGCCCGCGGCGCGCTGCTCGCCACGCTGCCGACCATCGGCTTCGTCGTCGGCACCGAGCTGTCCGGGCTGCGGGCCGGGGTGCTCGCCGGCGCGGCCACCGTGCTGCTCGTGCTCGTCGAGCGGGTGCGCGCCGGAGCCCGCCCGGTGGCCGCCCTGGCCGGCTCGGCGGCGGTCGTCGTCCTGCTCCTGCTGACGCTGGCCACCGGCCGGCCCGAGGCGTTCTTCCTGCCGGGCGTGCTCACGCAGACCGCCCAGTGCGCCGGCCTGCTGCTGACGGCGCTCGTCGGCCGGCCGGTCACCGGCGCCGTCGGGCAGGCGTTCGGCGCACTGCCCGCGCGCTGGCGCGAGGACC
Source organism: Mycobacteriales bacterium (assembly GCA_035553635.1). Lineage (GTDB taxonomy): Bacteria > Actinomycetota > Actinomycetes > Mycobacteriales > SCTD01 > DATLGD01. The sequence goes on along the minus strand of DATMKB010000149.1, from coordinate 5,615 downwards.
GCGCGCTCGTGGGCCTGTTCGTGCGCCAGGACCTGCTGTGGGCGGCCGTCTTCGGCGCTCGCGCGGTCGTCACCGCCGCGCTCGTGCTCGCCGGCACGACGGCGTGGGCCGGCGTCTTCCGGCTGACCGGCACGCCGCTGTTCGTGCTGCTCGTGGCCCTGTGCGTGCGCTGGGCCCGTCCCGCCGTGGCCGCGCGACGGGCCTGAGGCGGGGTCGCCGCACCAGCCGGTCCGGTGGCAGCATCGTGGGCACGCACCGCCGACCGCGAGGAGCCCCGCCGTGACCGGTTCCGCACAGGACCCCCGCTCGCCCGAGCCGGTGGACGACACCTCGATCGTGCCGGGCCTCGGCGGGCCGACCGGTCCGCTGGACATGTCGCAGGACCCGGACCGCTACGACCCGGCGCGCGACACCGGCCCGGCCGGCCCGACCGGGCCCCTGGACATGTCGCAGGACCCCGACCGGTACGACCGGACGCTGCCGGAGCTGCTCGGCGAGGGGGCCTTCGAGGAGCCGCGCGAGACCTCGCAGTGGCTCCTCGGGCTGCTCGGCGTGATCGCCTTCCTGGCCCTGGTCTCCTGGCTGTTCGGCTCGGTCCTGTCGGGCTGAGCGGCGGGCCGGCGCGCCAGGTCACGATCCGGACGCGGTGCGCCGCAGCGGACGTCCGCGCCCGTAGGGTCGGCGGCGATGCCCCCCGCCACCAGCCTCGCCCTCGTCGGCGCGGTGCTCCTCCTGGCCGCCGCGCCGGGCAAGCTCCGCCGGCCGGACGACACCGTGCGCGCCCTGCGGGCCGCCGGGCTCCCCGGCGGCCGGCGCGCCGTGCAGGCGCTCGCGGCCGGCGAGGCCGTCCTCGGCGCCGCCGTCCTGCTGCGCCCGACGCCGGTCGCCTCGGCGCTGCTGGGCCTGCTCTACCTGGGCTTCGCCGCGTTCGTCGCCCGGGCGCTGTCGCGGGGCACCGCGGTCGCCTCGTGCGGCTGCTTCGGCCGGCCGGACACCCCGCCGACCGCGGCGCACCTGGGCCTCGTCGCGGTGCTCGGCGCCGGCGGCCTGTGGGCCGCCGCGGCGGGGGCGGCCTCCGTGCCCGAGCTCCTGACCGGCGGAGGAGCCGCCGTGCTGCTCGCCACGGCCGTCGCGGCCTGGCTCGCCTGGGCGGTGCTCGCCGTGCTCCCCGCCACCGTCGCCGCGGCCCGGCGCCCCGCCGCCGAGCCGGACGACCTGTTCCGGCTCGTCGTGCCGCCGCGCCGGCCCGCAGTCCAGGAGGCAGCCCCGTGATCTCGACGACCGGCCTGGCCGTCCGCGCCTCCGAGGTGCTGTCCCGCCGCACGAGCCGCCGGGGGTTCCTCGCGCGCACCGCCGTGGTCGGCAGCGCGCTGGCCGTCGCGCCGGTCACCTACGCGCTGCGCCCCGGCACCGCCTACGCCGCCGTGTGCGGCGACGGCGCGAGCTGCACGAGCGGCTGGACCGCCTTCTGCTGCACCGTGAACAACGGCGTCAACCGCTGCCCGCCCGGCACCTTCGCGGGCGGCTGGTGGAAGGCCGACGGGTCGGCGTACTGCTGCGAGGGCGGCCAGCGCCGGCCGCGCTACATCATCGACTGCCACGGCCGGTGCTCCTGCTCCTGCGCCCCGGGCAGCAACTTCTGCGCGAGCGAGTGCGTGAGCTGCCGCTGCCGCTGCGCCGGCACCGCGACCTGCGACCAGCGCAAGACCTGCTGCAACAACTTCCGCTACGGCCAGTGCCACCAGGAGCTCGCCTGCTCCGGGCCGGTGGCCTGCCGCATGGTGACGTGCACGCCGCCGTACCAGCTCTACGAGGCCTGCCGCTCCACCAGCGCCACCGACAACCGCACCGTCACGCACAACGCGCCCTGCGCCGGCGTCCCGTGCGCCTGAGGAGGGACCCCGCATGACCGCGCTCGCCGTCGCCCTGACGCTGCTCGTCGCGCTGCTCGGGCTGCTCGTCGTCGGCCTGCTCCGCAGCCACGCGGAGGTCCTGCGCAGGCTGCACGAGATCGACCCGCGCGCCGACCACGCCGGCCACGGGGGGCACGCGCACCCCACGCCGCAGGACCTCGGCGTCCGGCCGGGCGTGGCGCTGCCGCGCGAGAGCGAGACGCCGGCCTTCGACCTGTCCGGCACCACCCCCGACGGCGAGGAGACGGCGCTCGCGCTGCTCGGCGGCCCGCGCCGCACGCTGCTGGCCTTCCTGTCGAGCGGCTGCGCGACGTGCCTGGAGTTCTGGCGCGAGATCGCCGAGGGGGCGGTGCTGCCGGCCGGCGTCGACCTCGTCGTCGTCACCAAGGGCGAGGAGCAGGAGAGCGCCAGCCGGGTCGCCGAGCTGGCGCCGCCCGGGGTGCCGGTGCTCATGAGCACGCAGGCCTGGACCGACTACCAGGTGCCGATGGCGCCGTACTTCCTGCTCGTCGACGGTCCGGGCAGCGCCGTGCGCGGGGAGGGGGCGGCGAGCAGCTGGCCGCAACTGCTCGACCTGCTCGGCCAGGCCGTCGACGACGCCCCCGGCGGCCGGCGCCGTCGCGGCACCCGCAGCGCCGCCGACCGCGAGCTGCGCATCGACCGCGAGCTCGCCGCCGCCGGCATCGCGCCCGGCGACCCCCGCCTGTACCCCGACGGCACCGCCCTCGGCGACCGCCCGTCGTGACCGCCGCGCTCGTCGTCGGGCTCCTGCTCGCCGTGGCGGGGGCCCTGCGCAGCACCTGGTCCCCTTGAGGCGAGTCGGTGCTGGCCAGCATCACCCCGCTCGGTGAGCGGGGACGTCGCCGGCGCTGGGCGGTCACCGTCCCGGCGTTCCTCCTCGGGTCCGCGCTCGGCGGGCTGGTCGTCGGTGCCCTCGCCGGCGCGCTCGGCGACCTGCTGCTCGACGGCGTCGGCGCGACCGCGCGCCTGGCTCTGCTCGCGCTGGCGGTGGCGGTCGGACTGGGGCTCGACCTGCTGCCCGGGCGCACCCGCGCGCCCGGCCCCCGCCGGCAGGTCGACGAGGACTGGCTCACCGAGTACCGCGAGTGGGTCTACGGCGCCGGCTACGGGCTGCAGCTCGGTGCCGCCGTGCTGACGCAGGTGGCGACCGGTGCGGTCTGGGCGATGCTCGCGGCCGCCGCGCTGACCGGCTCGCCGGCGGCCGGCGCGGCCGTCGGGTTGGGATTCGGGGTCGTCCGGGCCCTGCCGCTGCTCGCCACCCGGCGCGTGCAGGACGCGGCCGGCCTGGCCGCCCTGCACCGCCGCACCGCCGCGCTCGCCGCTCCCGTGCGGCGGGCCACGACGCTCGTGCTGGCCGGCTCCCTGGCGGGGGTCGTGCTGGCGATCGGAGGGACCTGACGTGCGCTTCGAGCGGGAGGGCATCGCCCTGGAGGTGCCGCCGGGCTGGCAGGCGTCGCTGCACCGCCGGCCCGAGTGGGCGGAGGGCGCCGTCGTGACGGCGGCGCAGCGGGCCGACCGCGCGCCCGGCGCGACCGTGCACCCGGTGCTGCACGTGGGCAGCTTCCGTCTCCCGCCCGACCGCGGCGACTACGGCAGCGGCGCCGTCGACGAGATGGGCCCGGCCGACGTGCTCGTCTGCCTCGTCGAGTTCCACCCCGACGCCGCCCGCGAGCCGCTGTTCGCCGCGCCCCTCCCGCGGGCCGTGACGTCGGACCTGTTCGGCGCGGAGTCGCTGCAGCGGGTCATCGAGGGCCAGAGCGGCTACCAGCGGTTCTTCTCGCACCAGGGGCGGGCGTTCTGCCTCTACGTCGTGCTCGGCTCGCACGCCCGGCGCCACCTGCTCGTCGGGCAGGTCAACGCGCTGCTCGAGTCGCTCGAGATCGCCGGGGAGCCGGCGTCGTGAGGCGCGCGGCGCTGCCGCTGGCGGCCCTGGCGCTCCTGGCCGGGCTGCTCGCCTGGCCGGGGGAGCGGGCGGCGGCCGTCCCGACCGGCTCCGGCACGTACGTCTGGTCGCAGACGCTCGACCGGGGCGACCGCTTCCAGCTCGTCGCGGCCAGCGGGGAGACCGGCCAGGTGCAGCGGGTCCTCGCCGCCGAGACCTACGGCCGGGGGGCCGTGAGCCCCGACGGCCGGCGGGTGGCGTTCTCCGCGCCGCTCGGCCCGGCCTCGCTCGGCCGCTACGGCCTGTTCGTCATCGGCGTCGACGGCAGCGGCCTGGTGCAGGTCACCGCGCCCGGCGTCGGCGACTTCGACCCGGCCTGGGGGCCCGACGGCAGCTGGCTCGTCGTCTCCCGCGACGAGCGTGGCAACTTCGAGCCGTCCTGCTGCGTGCTCTGGCGCATCTCCCTGACCGGCGGCGGCGAGCAGCGGCTCCACGAGGCCACGAGCGCGTCGCAGCCGGCGGTCAGCCCCGACGGCACGACCGTGGCCTACCGCGCGCCCGACGGCGTGCGCGTCGTCGCGAGCGGCGGCGGGCCCACGCGGCTGGTGGCCGCCGGCCCGCTGAGCTGGCCGGCGTTCAGCCCCGACGGCCGGGTGCTGGCCGTCGTGCGCGCGCAGGGCCGCGACACCGGCACGGTCTCGCTCGTCGAGGTGGCCGGCGGGCCGCTGCTCGACACCCCGGCCGGCACCGGCGGTGGGCTGCCCGAGTCGCCGGTGTGGGCCGACGACCAGACGCTGGTGCACCTCAACGTCTGGGGCGAGGGCGAGAACGGCCGCACGCGGGCCGAGATCCGGCACACGACGATCGTCGCAGGAGGCGGCTCCACGGCGGTGCACGCCACCGGCCGGCCGATGTACTACCTGCACTGGGGCGGCGCGTGGCGGCGCGGGCTGCCCGCGGCCTCCGCGCGCGACGTCGCCGACGCCTGTCCCGACGACGTCCCGCCGGCCGGCTTCAGCGACGTGCCCGACGGCGTCCACCGGCGGGCGGTCGACTGCGTCGTGCACTGGCAGATCGCCCAGGGCCGGTCGCCCGGCAGGTACGAGCCGCTCGCCGTCGTGTCGCGCGCGCAGATGGCGTCGTTCCTCGCCCGCCTCGTCACGGCGTCGGGCGGCACGCTGCCCGAGCCGACGCGCGACCACTTCCCGGACGACGCCGGCTCGGTGCACGAGGACAGCATCAACCGCCTCGCCGAGGCCGGGCTGGTCCGCGGCACCGCGGACGGGCGCTACGGCCCCGCCGACCCGGTGAGCCGGGCGCAGATGGCGGCCTTCCTCGTGCGGGTGCACGACCACCGCGCGGCGCAGGAGGGTCAGGCGGCGCTGGCGCCGTCGGAGGACTGGTTCTACGACGACGGCAGCTCGCCGCTCCACGACGACATCAACAAGGCGGCCGGCGCCGGCATCGCCAGCGGCACGGGCCACGGCCGCTACGGGCCGGGGGACGGCGTCCGGCGCGACCAGATGGCGAGCTTCCTGGCCCGCCTGCTCGACGTGCTGGTCGAGGGCGGGATGGCCGAGGTGCCGCCCCGCGCCTAGCGGCCGGTCTTGTCCTTCAGCCGGTCGATCTCCTGGCTGGCCTCGGCCTTGTCCAGGCTCGAGACGTCGACCTCCTCGCCGGCCTGCTGCGCCAGCGTGCTCAGGTAGCTCTGCTGCGGACCGGTGGCGGGCTCGTCGCCGGTGACCCAGTCGGCGGGGTCCTTCTCGGCGGGCGAGCTGACGGCGTCCTTGTCGACCACG
>DATMKB010000148.1:0-7190 GCA_035553635.1 Mycobacteriales bacterium | reverse complement strand
GCCATGCGGCGCAGGCCGGCGGCCCACTCGCGCGGGTAGCGCTGCACCTTCTGCGGGTTGCCGGCGTTGGGCGAGGCCCAGATGAACAGGTCGCCGCAGCACAGGACGCGGCGCGAGGGCACCCACGTCCAGGTGTGGTCGTCGGTCTCGCCGCGGCAGTGGTTCAGCTCGAGGTCGAGCCCGCCGACGCGCAGCGCGAGCGCCTCGCGGTAGGTCTCGTCGGGGTAGCGGTACTCGCGCGGCCAGCGCAGGTCGGGGAGCTGGAACTGCCGCTGGTTGACCACCTCGTTGTAGCCGGCGGTGAGCACGTACCGGTCGAAGCGGCGCGGCAGCGCCTCGTGCGCGACGACGCGCGGCGGCTCCCAGCCGCGGTCCTGCGCCTCCCGCTCGAACAGCGGCACGCCAAAGACGTGGTCGACGTGCCCGTGCGAGTAGACCGCGGTGTGCAGGCGGCCGGCGTCCCACCGGCGCACCTGGCCGTGGACGTGCTCGGCGAGCGGCGCGCTGCCGGTGTCGACGAGGACGAGCCCGTCCCCTGTGCGCAGCGCGGAGACGTTCGCGAACGACGGCACGAACGCGACGCCGTCGGCGACCTCCTCCACCTCGCCGAGGACGGCGAAGGGGTGGGTGTCGGAGATGTCGAGCTCGCCGCGCCACAGGCGGTCGGCGGTGTCGAGGACGCTGCCCATGACGCGGACCGTACTCAGTCGTCGGGGTGCTCGTGCGGCTCCTGCACCGCGCCGACGGCGTCCTCCCGCCCGGGCATCGGCACGCGGTAGAGGCAGACGTCGCAGTTCATCCGCAGGTCGCCGCGCAGAGCCTCGTCGTAGCGCAGGAGCAGCAGCCGCGAGAGCTCCTCGTCGACGCCGAGCGGCGCGGACACCACCACCTCGACGTCGACCTCGGCGGCCTGCTTCTCGACGAGCCGCGGCAGGTACCCCGGGCCGAGGAAGTACCGGGCGACGGCGACCCGCGAGTGGCCGAGCGCCCGCAGCCGCGCGAGCGCCTCGGGCACCGTGGGGCGCGTGGTGGACGCGAACGCCACGTCGACGGACGGGCGCTCGCGCCCCTCCCAGAGCAGGCGGGCGGTCGCGGCCACCTGGGCGTTGGCGTCGGGGTCGAGCGCCCCGCCCGCCACGAGCACGACCGGGTCGTCGTCGCGCGCGCCGGCCTCGCGCAGCCGGCGGTCGAGCAGGTCGACGAGCGCCGGCTGCGGCCCGAGCGGGCGGCCGTAGCGCAGCCGCAACCCCGGGTGCTGCGCGCGGCCCTCCTGCACCGACGCCGCGACGTCGGTCTTGCTGTGCGACGCGGGGGTGAGCAGCAGCGGCAGGACGACGACGTCGCGCACGCCGTCGTCGACGAGCGACTGCAGCGCGCGCCGCACCGACGGCGAGGCGTTGTCGACGTAGGCGTCGCAGACGGCCAGCCCCGCGCGCAGGTCCGCGGCACCGGCCAGCAGCGCCTTGACGACCTCCTGCGCGGCGGGGTCGCGCGACCCGTGCGCGACGCCCAGCAGGACGGGCCCGGTCACGGCTCGACCCGCGCGGCGACGACCTCGCCGACGACCACGACGGCCGGCGCGCGCACGTCCGCGGCGTCGTGCGCGGCCCAGGCGAGGTTGGTGACGACGGTGCGCTGCTGCGGCGTCGTGCCGTCCTGCACGACGGCCACCGGCGTCTCGCCGGAGCGCCCGCCGCGCATGAGCGCCTCGCACACCTCGCGCAGCCGTCCGACGGCCATGAGCAGCACGAGGGTCCCGCCGACGCGGGCCAGGGCGTCCCAGTCCACCGTCGAGCCCTCTGCGCCCGGCGGCAGGTGCGCCGACACGACGCTCACCGACTGCGTCACCCCGCGGGCGGTGACGGGGATGCCCGCCCAGGCCGGCACGGCGAACGCCGACGAGACGCCCGGCACCACCTCGACGGGGACGCCGGCGTCGACGCAGGCCTGCACCTCCTCGATGCCGCGGGCGAACAGGTGCACGTCGCCGCCCTTGAGCCGCACCACGCGCCTGCCGGCCTGCGCGTGCTGCACGAGCACCGCCTCGATGTCGCGCTGGCTCCACGACGTGCCGCGAGGGTCCTTGCCGACGTCGACCACCTCGACGCCGTCGGGCAGCGGGACGTCGGGGGCGAGCCGGTCGCGCACGACGACGTCGGCCCGCGACAGCAGCTGCCGCCCGCGCACCGTGAGCAGACCGGGGTCGCCCGGTCCCCCGCCGACGAGCGCCACGCTGCCGGCGCCGGGGCGGCTGCGGCGCAGCGGCAGGTCCTGCGTGTCGAGGGCGGCCACGAGGGCGTCGCGCAGCGCCACCGCCCGGCGCGGGTCGCGGCCGGCCGTCACCGACACCACGACGTCCTCGCTGCGGCCGACCGCCGGCACCCACGCCGGCGACGCGGAGGCGTCGTCGGCGCGCACGCACCACGTCCGGCGCTCCTCGCAGGCCGCGGCCACGGCGTCGTCGACGGAACCGGTGCAGGCGTGCACGAGCCAGGCGCCGTCGACGTCGCCTGGCTCGAAGGGGCGGAGCTCGACCGGGACGTCGGGGAAGCCGTCGACCACCTCCGGCGCGACGACGCGGACGTCCGCGCCGGCCTCGACGAGCGACCGCGTGCGGCGGGCGGCGACCGGCCCCCCGCCGACGACGAGCACGCGGCGTCCGGCCAGGTCGAGGTGGAGGGGGTAGCGGTACGGCACGCGGCCAGTCTGCCGTCCGGTCAGGACCCGGCCAGCCCCCGCTGCTCGCGCAGCCGGCGCTGCACCCGGGCGAAGCCGAGCCGGTCGACGACCACGCCGACGACCATGATGACCAGCACCGCCGCGAACAGGTGGTCGACGCGGCCGGCGTCGCGCGACTCCGCCACGAACAGGCCGAGGCCGGCCCCCGAGGCGCCGATGATGAGCTCGCCGGCCACGAGGGACCGGAAGGCGAACGCCCAGCCGTGCTCGAGGCCGCTCACGATGCCCGGCAGCGCCGCCGGGACCACCACGCGCAGCAGCATGGTCCGGCGCTGGGCGCCCAGGGTGCTCGCGGCGCGCAGGAGGATCGGCGGGATGCCGTGCACGGCGTCCCGGGTGCCGATGGCGATGGAGGGCAGGGCGCCGAGGATCGTCACGGCGAGCACAGCGGCCGGGGACGCGCCGAGGAAGATGACGGCGACGGGGATCCACACCGCCGACGGCAGCGACTGCAGGCCGATGAGGTACGGCGAGACCGCGCGGTCGGCCAGCGGGCGGCGGGCCAGCGCAAGGCCGCCCGCGACGCCGACGACGGCGCTCAGCGCGAAGGCGAAGAGCATCGTCGAGACCGTGCGCGTGACCACCGGCAGCAGGTCGCCCGTGACGACGAGCCGCGCCGTCTCGGCGAAGACCGTGAACGGCGAGGGCAGCTGCGACTCCGGCCGCAGCTGCGCGAACAGCTCCCACAGGAGCACGACGCCGGCCGCGAACAGCACCGGCGGCAGGACCCGCGAGGCGACGGCGCGACCGGTGGACTCCTCCGGGCGCGCGACGGCGGTGGCGCCCGGACCGGGGCGCGCGGGGGCGACCACGGTCAGGCCCCCGCGGCGCGGCGCGACGGGACCTCGTCGCGCAGGTCCGCGACGAGGTCGCGCGCGATGTCGATGAGGCCCGCGTCCTCCATGTGGCGCGGCCGGGGCAGGTCGACGTCGACCACGCGCCGGATGCGGCCCGGGTGCGCGGACATGACGACGACGCGGTCGCCCAGCAGAACGGCCTCGCGGACGTTGTGCGTGATGAACACGATCGTCGTGCCGGTGGCGCTCCAGAGGTCCTGCAGCTCGCCGTGCATCTGGTCGCGGGTCTGCGCGTCGAGGGCGGAGAAGGGCTCGTCCATGAGGAGCACCTCGGGCTCGAGCGCGAAGCCGCGGGCGATGGCGACGCGCTGGCGCATGCCGCCGGACAGCTCGTGCACGAGGCTGTCCTCGAAGCCGTCGAGGTGCACGCGGTGCAGCCAGGCGGCCGCGCGCTCGCGGCGCTCGGCCTTCCCCACGCCGGCCAGCTCGAGGCCGAACTCGACGTTGCCGCGGGCGGTCAGCCACGGGAACAGCGCGTGCTCCTGGAAGATGACCATGCGGCGGCGCGACGGCCCGGTGACCTCCTCACCGTGGGCGAAGACGTGACCGGCGTCGGGGCGCTGGTGCCCGGCGAGCAGGTCGAGCAGCGTCGACTTGCCGCAGCCCGAGGGCCCCACCACGCTGACCAGCTCGCCGTCGGCGACGTCGAGGCTGAAGTCCTGCAGGGCCGTCGTGCTGCCGCGGCGACCGGTGAAGTGCCGAGTCACGCCGTCGACGTGCAGGGCCGCCTCCTGCGGGTGCAGGTGCACGACCTTGCCGCGTCGTCCGGAGCGGTTGAGGACCGCCATGTCAGGCCTCCGTCCCGGACGCGACCATGCCGGCCCCGACCGTCGCGCCCGTCGTCTCGTCGACGAGCACGAACGCGCCCGTCGTGCGGTCGACCGCGTACGGCTCGACCGCGAGCGGCTGCGCGACGCGCAGCGCCACGCGTCCGATGTCGTTGAGCTGCAGCGCCTCGGCCGGGTGGCGCTCGAGGTCGGTGACGTCGAGCCGGTCGTGCAGCGCGGTGACGGCCGCCTTCACCGTGCGCGTCGCGTGCTTGACGAGCAGGCGCGCGCCCGGGCGCAGCGGCGCGTCGGCCATCCAGCAGACCGTCGCCTCGAACGCGCCGACCGGCTGCGGAGCCCCCGCCACGGCGGCGAGGACGTCGCCGCGGCTGACGTCGAGCTCGTCGGCGAGCCGGACGGTGACCGCCTGGCGGGCCACCGCGGTCTCGAGCGGACCGTCGGCGGTGTCGATGCCGGCGACCGTCGAGGTGCGGCCCGACGGCAGGACGACCACCTCGTCGCCGACGCTCAGCCGGCCGCTCGCCACCGTGCCCGCGTAGCCGCGGTAGTCGGGGTGCTCGGTCGACATCGGCCGGATGACGTACTGCACCGGGAAGCGGCCCGGGCGGTCCTCGCCGTGGTCGCGGGCGACCTCCACCTGCTCGAGGTGCTCGAGCAGAGCAGGGCCGGTGTACCAGGGCATCGCGCCGCTGCGGTGCACGACGTTGTCGCCGTGCAGCGCCGCGATCGGGACGGCGGTGACGTCGGGCAGCTGGCCGAAGCCCTGGCGGCGCAGGTCGTCGGCGAACTCGCGGAAGTCCTTGACCACGGCGTCGAAGACGGCCTGGTCGAAGGCCACGAGGTCCATCTTGTTGACGGCGAGCACCAGGTGCGGCACGCGCAGCAGCGCCGACAGCGACGCGTGCCGGCGCGTCTGCTCGACGACGCCCTTGCGCGCGTCGACGAGCACGAGCGCGAGGTCGGCGGTCGAGGCGCCGGTGACCATGTTCCGCGTGTACTGCACGTGGCCCGGCGTGTCGGCAACGATGAACGACCGCACGGGCGTCGAGAAGTACCGGTACGCGACGTCGATGGTGATGCCCTGCTCGCGCTCGGCCCGCAGGCCGTCGGTGAGCAGCGCGAGGTTGGTGTACTCGTCGCCGCGGTCGGCGCTGGTGCGCTCGACGCTCTCGAGCTGGTCCTGGAACACCGACTTGCTGTCGTAGAGCAGCCGCCCGATCAGGGTCGACTTGCCGTCGTCGACGGAGCCGGCGGTGGCGAAGCGCAGGAGGTCCCCGCTCATCAGAAGTAGCCCTCCTTCTTGCGGTCCTCCATGGCTGCCTCGCTGGCGCGGTCGTCGGCGCGCGTGGCGCCGCGCTCGGTGAGCCGGGTGGCCGCGACCTCCGCGACCACCTCCTCCGCGGTGCGGGCGGGCGAGGCGACGGCGCCGGTGCAGGACGCGTCGCCGACCGTGCGGTACCGCACGGTGCGCGTGGTGACGGTCTCGCCGTCGCGCGGCAGCGAGTACGGCGTGACGCCGAGCAGCATCCCGTCGCGCTCGAAGACCTCGCGCTCGTGCGCGAAGTAGATCGACGGCACCTCGATGCCCTCGCGGGCGATGTAGCGCCACACGTCGAGCTCCGTCCAGTTCGACAGCGGGAAGACCCGGATGTGCTCGCCCGGCAGGTGGCGCCCGTTGTAGAGGTTCCACAGCTCGGGCCGCTGGTTCTTCGGGTCCCACTGGCCGAAGGCGTCGCGGAAGGAGAAGAAGCGCTCCTTGGCGCGGGCCTTCTCCTCGTCGCGCCGGGCGCCGCCGAAGACCGCGTCGTAGCGGCCCTCCTCGATGGCGCGCAGCAGCGTCGTGGTCTGCAGCGGGTTGCGCAGGCCGCCGGGCACCTCGCGCACGCGGCCGGCGTCGATGTCGTCCTGCACCTTCGCGACGACCAGCCGCGCGCCCAGATCCTCGGCGCGGCGGTCGCGGAAGGCGAGCACCTCGTCGAAGTTGTGGCCGGTGTCGACGTGCACCAGCGGGAAGGGCAGCCGCGCCGGCCAGAAGGCCTTCGCCGCCAGGTGCAGCATGACGATCGAGTCCTTGCCGCCGCTGAACAGCAGCGCCGGGCGCTCGAACTCCGCGGCCACCTCCCGCATCACGTGGATGCTCTCGGCCTCGAGCAGGTCGAGCTGCGACAGGGCAGCGGGGGCCGTCACAGCAGGCCCTCCCGCTCCAGCAGCGCCAGCACCTGGCTCACGGACTCCTCCAGCGGCTGCTCGTGCGTCGGCACGCGCAGCGCCGGCGCCTCGGGGACCTCGTACGGGGCGTCGACGCCGGTGAGGCCCGACAGCTCGCCGCGGGCCTGCTTGGCGTAGAGCCCCTTCACGTCGCGCCGGCTGCAGACCTCGACCGGCGCGGCGACGTGCACCTCGAGGAACCCGGCACCCTTGCCGGTGTGCAGCTCGCCGACCCGCGCGCGGGTCTGCGCGAAGGGCGAGATGACGCTCGCCAGCACCACGACCCCGTGCCGGGCGAGCGTGGCGGCGACCCAGCCGATGCGCAGGACGTTGGTGTCGCGGTCCTCGCGGCTGAAGCCGAGGCCCTTCGACAGGAACTCCCGCACCTCGTCGCCGTCGAGGAGCTCGACCGGGCGCGCCGGGGCGCGCTCGGCCAGCGCGGCGCCGACGGCGGCGGCGAGGGTGGTCTTGCCGGCGCTGGGCAGGCCGGTGAACCAGACGGTGGCGCCGAGGGCGCGCGCGTCGGGGCGGGCGGCAGCGTGCCGCTCGTCGAGCGTGGTCACGGGACGTCTCCGGGACGAGGGGGCCGGGCGGGATC
>DATMKB010000147.1:0-6493 GCA_035553635.1 Mycobacteriales bacterium | reverse complement strand
CCGCCTCGCGGGCGGCGAGCTCGGCGGAGCCGAAGGTCGACACCACCAGCCAGCGGGCGGTGCCGGCGAGCCGCTTCCACGGGTCCTCGCGGTAGGCCGAGTGCCGCAGGACGCCGGCGAGGGCCAGCGGGTGGGCGCCCTGGCCGAGCAGCGCCGCGACGCCGCCGACGAGCGTCGACAGGTCGCCGTGCACCCGCCAGACGACGCCGTCGGGGGCGAACCAGCCGGGTCCTCCGCCGACCGTCGCGATCTCGCGCACCCAGTCGGGCGCGCCCGTCGGATCGCCGGACACGCGCGCGCGGAAGGCCGCGCGGGCGGGCTCGGCGAGGCGGGACAGGACCACCCGCCGAGCCTGCCAGCCGCGGCGCCGCTACGCCGCCGGGAGCGCCTGCACGGGCAGCACCTCCACCTGCGCGCCCACCGACTGGTGCAGCTCGCGCCACAGCCGGTAGTCCTCCGGCCGCAGCTCGGCGCCCGGGCGGGCGATGGCCAGGAGCACCCGGCGGGCGGTGCCCCGCACGATGCGCGCCGTGCCGGCGCGCACCTCGTCGTCCCAGGAGTCGGCCAGGCCCTCGAGCTCGAGGCAGACGTCGTCGTCGAGCAGGAGGACGGCGTCGCCGTCGCGGACGGGCTCGGCGGCGTAGCGGGACAGGGCGGGGTGCGTCATGGCGGCATCCTGCGACGCGGGTCCGACAGGACGGGGGCGCTGTCCACAGGCCTCCGGGTGGCGGGGCGGTGACCGCCGCCCGACCATCGCCCCGTGCCCGTCCTGCCGCCGCCCCCGCCCGGCGACGACGCCGTCGGCTGGGTGGCCGAGCACCTCGCAGACCTGTGCGGCGAGCCGCCCCGGGCCAGCAGCATCCGCGGCGGGCAGGCCGCGGCCGACGCCGCGCTCGCCGCCCTCGACCTCACCGGGTACGCGTCGGGCCGCAGCACCGTGCTGCCGGTGGAGCGCCGCGCGGCCACGCGGCTGTCGCCGTACCTGCGGCACGGCCTGCTGACCCTGCCGCAGGTGTGGGACGCCGCGGCGCCGTTCCCCGCCCGCGACCGCGACAAGTACCGCGACGAGCTGCTGTGGCAGGAGTACGCCCGGCACGTCTACGCCCGGCTCGGCCGCGCGACCGCCGAGCCCTACCGCAACGAGCAGCCGCGGACGGCGTCGCCGTGGGGCGATCCGTGGCCGCGGGAGATGGCGTGCATGGCGCTCGTGCGCGACGAGCTCGCGCGCGACGGCTGGCTGGTCAACCAGACGCGGATGTGGGTGGCGTCGCAGTGGTCGGTGCGCGCGGGCCGCGACTGGCGCGAAGGCGAGGACGCGCTCTACCGGCGGCTGCTCGACGGCTCGCGGGCGACCAACCGGCTGGGCTGGCAGTGGACCGTGGGGACGGCGTCGGGCAAGGCGTACGGCTTCTCGCGGTGGCAGGTCGAGAAGCGGGCGCCGGAGCTGTGCGCCGGCTGCGCGCTGCGCCGCGACTGCCCGGTGCAGGACTGGCCGAGCGCGGCTCCCGGCCCGTCCGTGGCCCCGCCCGCGGGGCTGCTGCGCGGCACCACCGACGGCGGGCCGGTCGAGCCCGAGGTCACCGGCACGCCCGACGCCGTCTGGCTCACGGGCGAGTCGCTGCGCAGCGACGACCCGGCCCTGCTCGCGCACCCCGACCTGCCGCGGGTGTTCGTCCTCGACGCGCCGCTCCTGCGCCGGCTCCGCCTGTCGGGGATCCGGCTGGTCTTCCTCGCGCAGGCGCTCGCCGAGCTCGACGCCGAGGTGCGCCTGGGCGACCCGGTCGAGGAGCTCGCCGGACGCCGGCTCGCGGTGACGCACGCGCCGGTGCCGGGCTTCCGCGCGCGGGCAGCGCGCCTCCACGTCGTCGCCCGGTACCCGTGGCCGTGGCTCGTGCGGCCGGGCAGCGGGACGCTGCGGTCGTACACGGCCTGGCGGCGCGCGGTCGGCCTCGGCGAGCCGGCCCGGAGCCGGCGGCGCCGGTGAGGGAGCCGCGCACGTGCGCGTCCTGCGGCCGCACGATCACCTGGCGCCGCAAGTGGGACCGCGACTGGGACGCGGTGCGCTGGTGCTCCGTCGCGTGCCGGCGGCGCGGCGCGCCCGACCCCGCGCTGCTCGACCGGCTGCGCGCGCTCGCGCCCGTCGACCTCGACGACGCCGCCGCCCGGCTCGGCGAGGAGCGCGAGGCGGTGCGCTCGGCCGCGCGGCTGCTCGTCGCCGAGGGCCGCGGGCAGCTCGTGCAGCGCGGGCGCGTGGTCGACCCGTCGACGGCGCGGGGACCGGTCACGCTGCGGTGAGCAGGTGCGGCGACCGTGACGTCGAACACGTCCGCCGTGCGCAACCGCCTGCTGACCGCCTCCCTGACCGCGCTGCTGGTCGCCGCACCGCTCGCCATGACCGCGACGGCGTCCGGTACTGCTGCGGGCCCGACGGCCCCCGTGGCCGAGGCGGCCGGCCTCTGCGACCCGATCGACCCGGCGCACTGCCTGCAGCCCTGGCCGAACGACTTCTTCACGTCGCCGGACCCCTCCACCGACACCGGCCGCCGCCTCGCGCTGGACGTCGCTGCCATGCCGCAGAACGTGGCGGGCGTGCCCATCGACCCCACCGAGTTCAACCGCAACGACGGCTTCTCGCCGGGCAACCTCATCGTCACCAAGGTGCCCGGTCTCGACTCGTCCGAGGCGTTCGCCCGCTCGGGGCTCGTGCCGATCACGGACATCGGCCGGTACGCCGACCGCGACCAGGCCGCGGTCGTCGTCGACACGACGACGGGGGAGCGCCACCCGATCTGGGCCGAGGTGGACGTCAACCCGGCCGACCCGGCCGACCGCAACCTGGTCCTGCGCCCTGCGGTGAACTTCGAGGAGGGCCGCCGCTACGCCGTCGCCCTGCGCGGGCTGAAGGGTGCGGACGGCACGCCGATCGAGGCCGGCCCGGCGTTCCGCACGCTGCGCGACGGGCTGGCGACCACGGACGCGGCCCTCGAGCGCCGGCGACCGGCGCTCGAGCGCGTCTTCGCCGACCTCGGCCGGGCCGGCATCGCCCGCGAGGACCTGTACCTGGCCTGGGACTTCACGGTCGCGAGCACCCGCAACCTGTCCGAGCGCATGCTGTCGATCCGCGACGACGCCTTCGCGCAGCTCGGCGACACCGACCTCGCCGACCGTCGCGTCCAGGGCCGCGCACCCGACGTCGTCGTCACCCGGACCACCGACTTCGCCGAGTGCGGGACCGACGGGTGCCAGGACGGTGAGCACGCCCGCTGGCTGCGGCGCATCGAGGGCCAGGTGGTCGTGCCGTGCTACCTCGACCAGCCCGGCTGCCCGCCCGGCTCGCGCTTCCGCTACCTGCCGGGGAAGAGCACGCCCACGCGCGTGCCGGGCAACACCGCCCTCGCGCCGTTCATCTGCAACATCCCCCGGGAGGCCCTGCAGGCGCCGGTGACGCCGTCCCTCTACGGGCACGGCCTGCTCGGCAGCGCCTCGGAGGTCAACGGCGGCAAGTTCGCCGCGCTCGGCGGCGACCACGGCTTCCTGTTCTGCGCCACGGACTGGGCCGGCATGTCGACGCAGGACATCCCGAACGCGATCTCGATCCTCGCCGAGCTGGGGCGCTTCCCGACGCTGGCCGACCGCACGCAGCAGGGGATGCTCAACTTCCTCTACCTCGGCCGCGCGCTCGTGCACCCGGACGGACTCGTGCGGCACCCGTCGTTCCGCGTGGTGCGGGACGGCGCCAGCGTGCCGCTCATGGACATCAGCGAGCTGGTCTACGACGGGGGCAGCCAGGGCGGGATCATGGGCGGCGCGCTCACCGCCGTCGCTCCCGACTTCGAGCGCGCGGCGCTCGGAGTCCCGGCGATGAACTACTCCACGCTGCTGCGCCGGAGCATCGACTTCGACACCTACGCCGTCGTCATGTACACCGCCTACCCGGACGAGCTCGAGCGGCCGCTCCTGCTGTCCCTCGTCCAGCTGCTGTGGGACCGCGGCGAGTCCAACGGCTACGCGCACCACATGACGAGCGACCCCTACCCCGGGACGCCGCCCCACCAGGTGCTCATGCAGGTGGCCTACGGCGACCACCAGGTCACGAACTGGGCCAGCGCCGTCATGGCCCGCACCATCGGCGCCCGCCTGCGTGCGCCGGTGCTCGACCCGGGCCGCAGCAACGAGGTGGACCCGTGGTGGGGGCTGGAGCAGGTGCGCAGCCCCCGCGCCAGCGGCGACGCGTTCCTGTCGGTGTGGGACGTGGGACCGCTCCGCACCGTCGACGGCCGGACCAAGGGCACGCCGCCCCCGCCGCCCGACGAGGTCCCCAACACGGAGGGCGTCGACCCGCACGGGCCGGACGCGAGCGAGGGCCCGGTCGGCCAGGCGCAGCTCGGCGCGTGGATGAAGGGCAGGGGCTTCGTCGACGTCTGCGGCAGCGCGCCCTGCTACCTCGACGGCTGGACGGGGCCCGAGCGGTCCTGAGGGAAGCCGCCGCCGGGCGAGCCGGTTGCACCCGTCGTGCCCGCCGACGACACCCTGCCCCTGGCCGTCCTCGACTTCGTCGGCATCGAGCACGGCGAGTCGGCGACGTCCGCGCTGCGGGGCGCCGTCGGCATCGCGCAGGCCCTCGACGCCGCCGGCTACCGGCGCTACTGGGTCTCGGAGCACCACAACATGCGCTCGCTGGCGTGCAGCGCACCGGAGCTGCTCATCGCGCACGTCGCGCTGCAGACCGAGCGGATCCGCGTCGGAGCGGCCGGGATCATGCTGCCGAACCACGCGCCGTTCAAGGTGGCCGAGCTGTTCCGCACGCTCCTCGCGATGCACCCCGGCCGCATCGACCTCGCGCTCGGCCGGGCGCCCGGCACCGACCCCCTCACGGCGCACGTCCTGCGCCGGGGGCTGCGCGTCGACCCCGGTGCGGAGTTCCCGCACCAGGTGGCCGAGCTGCTCGCGTTCCTCGAGGACGGCTTCCCCGACGGCCACCCGTACGAGGCGCTGACCGTCGCGCCCGTGGTGGACGAGGTGCCGGAGCTGTTCGTCCTGGGGTCGAGCCCCTACGGGCCGCAGTTCGCCGCGGTCAACGGGCTGCGCGCCGTCTTCGCCCACCACATGAGCCCCGACCTCGCCGTCGAGGTGCTGCGGCGGTACCGGCGCGAGTTCGTGCCGCGGCGCGCGGGCGGCACGCCGTACAGCGCGATGTCGGTGCTGGCCTTCGCCAGCGACGACGAGGACGCCCAGCGGGAGTTCGAGGCCGCCTGGACGCTGACGATGCGCAACCTCGCCCGCGGGGTCCGCGAGCCGCTGCGCCCGGAGGAGGTCACCGCCTTCGCGCGGTCGCCGGAGTTCCGGCCGAGCACGGACGGGCGCATGGTGGTGGGCGAGCCCAAGGCCGTCGCCGTCCGGCTGCTGGAGCTGAAGGAGGAGGCGCAGGTCGACGAGGTGGTCGTCGTGACGCCGAGCCTGGACCGGGCGCGCCGCACGGCCAGCGCCGTCGCGCTCGCCGGCGCCTGGCGCGACGCGGCGTAGCGGCGCCTCCCGCGGGAACACGCCGTCCATGGCCCAGGACGACGACCGGTACACCGACCCCGACCTGCGGGCGCGGCTCAAGAACGAGATCCAGGCCGGCGACCGCGGCGGGAAGAAGGGGCAGTGGTCGGCCCGCACGTCGCAGCTGCTCGTGCAGGAGTACGAGAAGGCCGGTGGCGGCTACACCACCGACGAGAAGGGCGACGCGCAGCGGCACCTCGAGCAGTGGGGCGACCAGGACTGGAAGACCCGCGGCGGCGGTGCCGACGCGCGCACCGGCGACGGGACGAAGCGGTACCTGCCGGAGGTCGCCTGGGCGCTGCTGACGCCGGCGGAGAAGAAGGCCACCGACGCCGCCAAGCGGGGCAGCGACGAGCAGTTCGTCGCCGGCACCGACGCGGCGAAGGAGGCGCGCAAGGCCGCCGAGCTGCTCACCATGACGGCCCGCGAGGCGCAGAAGGCCGTGCGGTCGATGCGCACCGCCTCGCAGCTGCGCCGGGCGAGGAAGGCCGAGGAGCAGCACGGGAAGGGCCGCAAGACCGTGCTGCGCACGATCGACGACCGGCTCGGCCGCTCCTAGCCGTCCAGGCGGCGCTCGAGGCGCTCGACCTTGCCGGCCAGCTCACCGGTGCGACCCGGCCGCACGTCGGCCTTGAGGACGAGCGACACCCGCGGGGAGCGGGCCGCGACCGCGTCGACGGCGCGCTTGACGACGTCCATGACCTCGTCCCACTCGCCCTCGACGTTGGTGAACATGGCGTTGGTCTCCGACGGGAGCCCGGACGCCCGCACGACGCGGACGGCCTCGGCGACGGCGGCGGACACGCCGCCCTCGTCGTCGGTCACGGCGGGGCTGATGCTGAAGGCGACGATCACCCGCTCAGCGTGCCGCACGCGCCAGCGCCCGGCGCACCGCGTCCACCGGGTCGTCGGCCACCTCGCCGAGCGGCTCCTCGCCGGCCGGCGTGCG
>DATMKB010000146.1:0-2042 GCA_035553635.1 Mycobacteriales bacterium | reverse complement strand
GCCGCGTCCTGGGCGGCCTCGGAGACGGTGCCGCAGAAGGCCTCGTAGTCGACGAGCCCGGTGATGGTCGGGTTCTTGCCGCACAGCGGGCACTCGGGGTCCTTGCGGACCTTGATCTTGCGGTACTCCATCTCGAGGGCGTCGTAGACCATGAGCGACCCGACGAGCGGCTCGCCGATGCCGGTCAGGACCTTGATCGCCTCGGTGGTCTGGATGGAGCCGATGCTGGCGCACAGGACGCCGAGCACGCCGCCCTCGGCGCAGCTCGGGACCATGCCGGGCGGCGGCGGCTCCGGGTAGAGGCACCGGTAGCAGGGCGCGGTGTCGGAGCCGGTCGGCCAGAACACCGACGCCTGCCCGTCGAAGCGGTAGATCGAGCCCCACACGTAGGGCTTGCCGAGGAAGTACGCGGCGTCGTTGACCATGTAGCGGGTCGCGAAGTTGTCGGTGCCGTCAACGATGAGGTCGTACTGCGCGAAGACCTCCATCACGTTGGAGGTGTCGAGGCGCTCCTCGTGCAGCACCACCTCGACGAGCGGGTTGATCTCCTGGATCGAGCGCTTGGCGCTCTGCGCCTTCGGGGTGCCGACGTCGCTCTGCCCGTGGATGACCTGGCGCTGCAGGTTGCTCTCGTCGACGACGTCGAAGTCGACGATGCCGAGCGTCCCGACGCCCGCGGCGGCGAGGTACATCAGCGTCGGCGACCCGAGGCCGCCGGCGCCGACGGCGAGCACCTTGGCGTTCTTGAGGCGCTTCTGCCCGGCGGTCGCGACGTCCGGGATGATCAGGTGACGGCTGTAGCGCATCACCTCCTGGCGGCTCAGCTCGGCGGCCGGCTCGACCAGCGGCGGCAGCTGCGGCACGGGGTGCTCCGTTCGTCCTGTGGCGGTCCTTCGTCCTGCGCTCTGCAAGCGTGCCAGGCCCGCCCCGATTCCCTGCGGGCGCTGTCGGGTAGGTCGCACTCCACCCCCGAGGAGGAACCATGAGCGGCATCGACAAGATCAAGAACAAGGCCGAGGAGCTCAGCGGCCAGGGCAAGGAGCACGCCGGCCGGGCGACGGGCAACAAGGACCTGGAGGCCGAGGGCCACGCCGACCAGGCGTCGGGCAACCTCAAGCAGGCCGGCGAGAAGGTCAAGGACGTCTTCAAGTAGTCCCCCGCACGACGACGAGGGCCGGACCCCGGCTGGGGTCCGGCCCTCCTCGTGCCTGTGCTCTCAGCCGCCCGGGCGCCACCAGGGGCGCCGGCGCGAGGAGTCCGGCGGCTCGTCGTCGCCGTCCTCCCGCTCGGCCGGCGGCGGGCGCAGGTGCTCGAACCCGCCCCGCTGCTGGACCTGCGGCCGCGGCATGACCGGCGGAGCCGTGCGCAGCGGCTCCTCGTCGTCGTCCTCGAGGTCGGGCGTCGGGTCGAGCAGGCGCGGTCGTGCGGAGGGCGCCGGTCGAGCCACGGTCGGCACCCGGCGGCCGTCGTCGAGGTCCGGGTCGTCGACCTCCAGGCCCAGCCCGCGCAGGCCCGACCGCAGGGCGAGGGCCCCGGTGCGCTCGGACGCGCTCTCACCGGACGCGTCCACCTCGCGCTCGGGTTCCTCCGACGCCTGCGTGTCGTCGCCGGCGCTGTCGGCCTCGGGGCTGCCGGTCTCGGGGCTGCCGGTCTCGGGGCTGTCCTCTGCCGCGTCGTCGGCGCGGGCCTCCTCGCCGAGGTCGGCGCCGGCGAGGGTCTCGTCGGCCATGGCCTCGACGGCGTCCGGCTCGGCGGTGGCGTCGGGCCCGGCGGTGGTGTCGGGCTCGCCGGTGGCGTCAGACTCGTCGGTGGCGTCGGGCTCGGCCGCGGGCTCCGGCTCGTCGGCCTCGTCGACGGCGGGCGCCGTGGCGCCGTCCGCAGAGGGGTCGGGCACCTGGTCCTGCGCGTCGGGCTCCGCCTCGGCCTCCCCGACGGGCTCGGCGTCGGACGCCGGCACGTCGCCGTCCGCGGTCGGCGCGGGCGCGACGTCCGTGTCGTCGTCGGTCCCGGCGGTCGCCGCGTCGACCGGCTCCGCGGCGGCG
>DATMKB010000145.1:0-10416 GCA_035553635.1 Mycobacteriales bacterium | reverse complement strand
TCAAGGACGTCAGCGCCGAGGGCGCCGAGAAGGGCAAGGACGTCTCCCGCCAGCTCGTGGGCAAGGCCGTCGCAAAGGGCCGGCTGTCGCAGGAGAAGGCCGACGCGCTGCTCGCCCGCATCACGCCGACCGGCGAGGCGGTCGACCTCGCCGGCTGCGACCTGGTGGTCGAGGCCGTCTTCGAGGACGTCGCGCTCAAGCACCGGGTGCTGTCCGAGGCCGAGGGGGCCGCCGCGGGCGACGCCCTGCTGGCCAGCAACACCTCCACCCTGCCGATCACGGATCTCGCGAAGGGCGTGCAGCGGGCGACGGACGTCGTCGGCATGCACTTCTTCTCGCCGGTGGACAAGATGCCGCTGGTCGAGCTGATCGTCGGTGAGTCGACCTCGCCCGAGGCGCTCGCGCGGGCGTACGACGCCGTGCGCCAGATCGGCAAGACGCCGATCGTCGTCAAGGACAGCCGTGGCTTCTTCACCTCCCGCGTGTTCGGGACGCTCGTGCTCGAGGGCGCGGCGCTGCTGGCCGAGGGCCTGCCGCCGATGTCGGTGGAGCGCGCCGCGCTGCAGGCCGGCTTTCCGGCCGGCCCGCTCACCCTGCTGGACGAGGTCACGCTCACCCTGCCGCTGAAGATCGAGGAGCAGGCCCGGGCGGACGCGCAGGCCGCGGGCGCCGACCTGCCGCCGGAGCACCCCGGGCTCGCCGTCGTGCGCCGGCTCGTCGAGCGCGGCCGGACCGGCAAAGCCGCCGGGCAGGGCTTCTTCGACTGGGAGCCCGACAAGCGGGTCTGGCCCGGGCTCGCCGACGAGTTCGGGCTGCGGCCCGACGCCGTGCCGTTCCACGACGCGCAGGAGCGGATGCTGTTCGCGATGGCGGTCGAGACGGCCCGCTGCGTCGAGGAGGGTGTGCTGCGCTCCGTCGCCGACGCGAACATCGGCTCGATTCTGGGCATCGGCTTCCCGCCGCTGTACGGCGGCGTGCTGCAGTACGTCGACCAGTACGACAGGGGAGTGGCCGGCTTCGTGCGCCGCGCGGACGAGCTCGCTGACGCCTACGGCGAGCGGTTCCGTCCGCCGGCGCTGCTGCGCGACGCGGCGAGCGGCACGCTCCGGGCGGCCCTCCCCGCCTGACCCCTCGATCCGCCGGGCCGTGAGTCGCGCCCGCGGCGGCGGGCGTGACCAACGGCACTGCGCTCCGTGGTGCGGCACACGGTCGGCGGGCACATCCTCGTGCGGACACTGGCCCATCCCGGAGGACCGCGCCATGAATCCGCGCCGCCCGTCCCTGCTCGCCCTGCTCGTGCTCATGTGCATGGCGCTCGCGCTCGTCATCGGCGCGAACAGCTCGCTGTCGGTCGCCCTGCCCGACGTCGCCGCCGACCTGGGTGCCAGCCAGACCGAGCTGTCGTACGTCGTCAACGCCTACGCGCTGGTGTTCGCGGCGCTGCTCCTGCCCGTCGGACTGGCGGCCGACCGGTACGGCCGCCGCCCGTTCCTCGTCGCCGGCCTCCTGCTGTTCGGCGGCGCCAGCCTGGCCAGCGCCTTCGCCCCCGACCCGACCACGCTCATCCTGCTCCGCGGCCTTGCCGGCGTCGGCGCCGCGGCGGTGATGCCGGCGACGCTCTCGGTCCTCGTCGACGCCTACCCGCCGGAGCGGCGGGCCTTCGCCGTCTCCATCTGGGCCGGCGTGTCAGGCGCCGGGGCGATGCTCGGCGTGCTGCTGTCCGGGCTGCTGCTCGAGCTGTTCTGGTGGGGCAGCGTGCAGCTGGCCTACGGGGTCGCGGCGGTCGCCGTCGCGGCCGCGGCCGCCCGCGTCGTGGCGCCCAGCCGGAACCCCGCCCTGGCCGTCGACCTGCGCGGCGGCCTGCTGGCCCTCGTCGGCCTGTCCGGGCTGGTGCTGGGGCTGCTGGAGGGACCGGAGCGCGGCTGGACGGCGCCGGTGACCCTGGCCGCGCTCGCGCTCGGGGCCGCCGGCCTGGCCGCCTTCGTCGGTCACGAGCTCGAGACCGCCGAGCCGATGCTCGACGTCCGCCTGTTCCGCAGCCGCGGGCTGTCCGCCGGCAGCGCGCTGGTGTTCCTGCAGTTCTTCGCCGCGTTCGGCTTCTTCTTCCTCGCCCCCCAGTTCCTGCAGTTCGTGCAGGGGCACGACGCGCTGGGCGCCGCCCTGCGGCTGCTGCCGCTGGTCGGCGGCATCGCGCCGGCGAGCATCCTGGGCCCGCGGCTGCTCGACCGGTTGGGCAGCCGCGTGCTCGGCAGCGCCGGCATGGCGGTCATGGCCGCGGCGTTCGTCCTGCTCGCGGTGGTCGGCGACGGCCCGTTCTGGCAGTTCGCGGCGGCGCTGGTGCTGCTAGGGCTGGGGTTCGGGACGGCCATCACCCCGGGGACGCAGCTCATCATCGACGGGCTGCCGGCGGACCGGCGGACGCTGTCGGCGGCGGTCAACGACGTGACCCGCGAGGTCGGCGGCGCCCTCGGCGGGGCGGTCGCGGCCAGCGTGCTCGTCGCGGTGTACGGGCGCGACCTGGTCACGACCGGGTTGCCGCCCGAGGCCGCGGAGCAGGCGGAGGAGGGGGTCGCCGCGGCGGTCGGCATCGCCGCGCAGCTCGGCCCGCAGGGCGCTGCCCTGGCCGCCAGCGCCCGTGAGGCCTTCACCGTCGGCTACCAGACGGCGGTGCTCGCGGCGGCGGTGGCGCTGGCCGTGGGGGCTGTCGTGGCGGCCGTCGTCGCGCCCGCCCGGCGGGACGAGGCCGCGGCGCTGGAGCTGGCCGAGCCGTACCCCGACGAGCCGCGCCGCACGTCGGCCGCGTCCGCGACCGCTCTGGGCTGAGCCTCCTGGTCGGGACGCGCGCCGTGCGGCGCGCGTCCCGACCGGCGGGCCGTCAGACCCGGCTCGCCTCCGGGCGGGGCGCCTCGTCCTCCACGCGCAGCGTGCTGCCCTCGACGTCGACGTCGGGCACGACACGGTCCAGCCACCGCGGCAGCCACCAGGCCCGCTCACCCAGCAGCGCCAGGACCGCCGGCACCAGCGTCATGCGCACCACGAAGGCGTCGACGGCGATGCCGAAGGCGAACGCGAAGCCCAGGGACCGGGTGATGGGGTCGGGGGCCAGCATGAAGGCGGCGAAGACGCTGATCATGATCAGGGCCGCCGCCGTGACGACGCGCGCCCCGTGCCGGAAGCCGAGGATGATCGCGTCGTCCGCCGCCTCGCCGTGGACGTGCTCCTCGCGGATGCGGGTGACGAGGAAGACCTCGTAGTCCATGGCCAGGCCGAAGATGATTCCGATCATGAAGATCGGCAGGATCGTCAGGATGGGTGCCGGCTGGTCGACGCCGAAGACGTCCGACAGCCAGCCCCACTGGAAGATGGCGACGACGGCGCCGAAGGTCGCCAGCACCGTGAGCAGGAAGCCCAGCACGGCCTTGAGCGGCACGAGGACCGACCGGAACACGATGGTCAGCAGGACGAGGGCCAGGCCGACCACGACCAGCAGGTAGATCGGCAGCGCCTCGCTGAGCCGCTCGTCGACGTCGACGGTGAGCGCCGTGGCGCCGGTGACCGACAGCTGCGCACCGGTCCGCCCCTCGAGGTCGGGCGCACGCGCACGCAGCGCGTCGACGACCTGCTGGGTGCGGCTGTCAGCCGGTCCGCTGGCCGGGATGACCGTGAGAAGGTGGGTGTCGCCGGCGCCGTTGGGCATCGGCGGCGTGACGGCCACGACCCCGTCGACGGCCTGCAGCTCGGCAGCGACCGTCTGCAGGGCCGCGGGCGGGTCGCTGGCCTCCCGCGTGTCGGCCACCACGATGAGCGGCCCGTTCGCGCCCGGGCCGAAGCTCTGGGTGATGAGGTCGTACGCCTTGCGCTGCGTCATCTCCTCGGACAGCTGCCCCTCGTCGGGGAGGGCCGTCTCGAGCGACGCGGTCGGGATGGCGACGACACCCAGGGCGGCGACGGTGGCGAGCAGGACCGGCACCTTGTGGCGGACGACGAACCGGGCCCACCGCTCACCGGCGGGCGGCTTCTGCCCGGGCGCGAGGTCGCCCTCGACGTCGGCTGCCGCCCGGCCCTTGCGGCCGAGCACCTTCGACCCGGCGAACCCGAGAACCGCCGGCAGGACGGTCAGGGCCACCAGCACGGCCACCGCCACGGTGCCGGCCGCCGCGAGACCCATGATGGTCAGGAACGGGATGTTGACGGTGAACAGCCCGACCAAGGCTATGACGACCGTCAGGCCGGCGAACACCACCGCGCTGCCGGCGGTCGCGACGGCGCGCCCGGCGGCCTCCTCGCCGTCCCGGCCGGCGATGAGCTCGTGCCGGTAGCGCGAGGTGACGAACAGCGCGTAGTCGATGCCCACAGCCAGGCCGAGCATCAGGGCGAGGACGGGCGCGGTCTCGCTCAGCTCGAGGAAGCCGGTCAGCGCGGTGATGCCCGCGACGCCGATCCCGACGGCGAGGAAGGCGACCAGCAGAGGCAGGCCGGCAGCCACCACCGAGCCGAACGTCCCGAGCAGCACGAGCGCGGCGACGGCCACGCCGATGAGCTCCGTCGCGCCGGCGGGCGGCTCGGACTCAATGGCGGCGGTGCCGGAGAACTCGACCTGCAGCCCGGCGTCGCGGCCGGCCTCCGCCGTCTCGAAGAGGGCCTCGCGGTCCTCGGGAGTCACCTCGAGCGGCTCGACGTCGTACGTGGCCGTCGCCCGGGCGACTCTGCCGTCGGGGCTCACCGCCTGGCTGGCGAACGGATCCGTCACGTTGACGACGCCCTCGAGCCCGCGGACCTCCTCGAGCACCTCAGCGGCCGCCTCCCGGAACTGCGGGTCGTCGACCCGCTCACCCGGCGGTGCGGCGAGCACGACGTTGGCCGAGCCCAGCTCGAGCCCCGCCTCGGGAAAGCGCTCCTCGAGCAGGTCGAGCGCCTCCTGCGACTCGGTGCCGGGGATGGAGAACTCGTTGGAGAACTGCCCGGACAGGGTGCTGGCCGCAGTGCCGAGCGCGACGAGCACTGCCAGCCAGACGGCCAGCACGAGCCGGCGCCGCCGGAAGGTGAACCGGCCGAGCCGGTACAGGACAGAGGCCATCGAGGAGCTCCAGGGTCGGGGGTGGCGCGGTCAGGGCCGGACCGGCGACGCAGCCGGCCGGTGCGCGAGCGGGACGAAGGCGGGAGCCAGGACGTCGAAGCACTCGCCGAGGACCTGCTCGAAGTCGCTGTCCGCGGCCGCGAGCCAGACCTCCACCGCGGCACGGAGGGCGGCGATCACCGCGTTGGCGAGCAGGTGGGGCAGCGCTCGCGCTCCTGTCCCGACCCGCCGGCGCAGCTCGTGCACCAGCTGCCGCTCGAGCGGGTCGAACGTCGACAGGACGTGGGCCAGTACCTCGGGGCTGCTGCGCAGCAGCTGCTGCTTGAGCAGCTCCTCCTCGCGTGGCTGCGCACTCGCGCCGAAGGCCTCCAGCGCCGCGGCACGCAGCACGGGCCACACCGCGTCGTCCTCGGGAGCCGCCGTGACGAGCGCGACGAAGTGACGGCCGCGCTCGAGGTCGTCGGCCACGAAGGCCTGCTCGCGGGACGAGAAGTAGTTGAAGTAGGTGCGGGGGGAGACGTCGGCCGCCGCGGCGATGTCGGCGACGGTCACCTGCTCGGCGCCGCGCTCCACGGCCAGGCGGAGGGCGGCCCGCTGCAGCAGCGCGCGGGTGCGCTCCTTCTTGCGCTCGCGCAATCCGTCTGCCACCCCGCCAGCGTGCCAGTGGTCTGCGGGGACTGCAAATCTGCAGGACGTGTAACACATCACGGTCCGCAGGAGGCGGACATGCCGGGGGCGACCACGCAGCAGCGTGGTCGCCCCCGGCCCGGTCCCGCTACGGCAGCAGCAGGTGCCTGCCCTGCACCTCGGACACCTGCGCCGTGGCCGTGCCGCCGGCCACCCCCGCCGTGTCGTAGAACGTCAGCTCCAGGGCGGCGGTGGTCGCGACCCCGAGCCAGTTGACGACAAGCACGCGGTACTCACCGGGCTCCAGCCGGCCGACGGTGAGCGTCTCGCCGGTCGTGCTGCCCGTGGCCGCCTCGGCCAGATCTTCGCTCCAGCTGCCGTCGGCGTTCCTGCGCTGCAGGTACAGGTCGAGGTCGGCGGGCGTGTCCGGGGTCGCGAGGACCTCCAGCTTGGCGTTGTCGAAGCCCTCCTGTGCCGTGAACTCGTACCCGGCCGCGGTGACGCCCTCGACGCGCTCGCCGACCGCGCCGACCGGCACCAGCACACTGCCGCTCTCACCCGGCTGCGCCGGCCCCTCCGGCGCCGGCGCGGAGCCGTCGCCGGCGGACGCCTCGCGCAGCGGAATGTCGTCGTGCAGGACCGCGTCCGGCACCGTGGGCAGCGCGTAGCGGCTGGCGCCGGGGCCGGTGAACACGGTGATCTGCGGATCGCTGGCGAAGCTGGCGTGGTGCTGGGTGCGGGTCGAGATCTCCAGCACGAGCGACTGCCCCGCCTTCACCCAGTGCGCGGCCGTGAAGCACTGCATCGGCAGGTCCATCGCCTCGCCCGGCACGACCGGCGCGATCGTCGCCACGCCGTACCGCAGCATCGGCTGGATGGCGCAGACGTTGGCCAGCTCGCGGTCCTCGCCGTCGACCCGGTAGAGCGACGCCGTCAGGTGGTTGACCTGCGCCACCGACTGCGAGGCGCGCAGCACCAGTTCCGGCAGGCCCAGGAAGACGGTGTCCTTCGCGAACGGCTCGGAGGTGAAGACCGCCTTGCCGTTGTTCACACCCAGCAGCAGGGCGTTGACGCCGCCGTCGAAGGACGTGCTGGCGGACTCGGTCGGCGGGGTGAGCCGCAGGCTGCCGTCACTGGCGTCGGGGTACAGCGTCATCCGCGACGTCGGGCGCGACCATGCGTTGTCGGTGACGACCTTGGTGCCCCAGGTCTCGGGGTCGCTGACGGCGGTGATGTCGACCGGGCGCTCGCCGTTGAGGAACGCCTCGACGGCCGGGCCGGTGGAGACGTCCAGGCCCTTCAAGTGCTTGTCGAACCAGGCGTGGATCGCGTACTGCATCTGGTCGAAGCGGCAGGTCGGGTGCAGGGCACGTGCGCCGGACTCGTCGCCGCAGCGGCCGTTGGTCGAGCCGTGGTCCCACTGACCAATCCACACCTTGTCCTGCGCCCGGTCGAAGCGGCCACCGAAGAACCACTCGGCGGCCGGGATGCGCGCCGCGTTGTCGTTGGCGCCGTGGATCATGAAGACCGGAATGTCGGCCGCCGCCGCACCGCGGGACGAGTCGCGCTCGGCGTGCCAGGCCTCGTACTGCCCGGTGACTTGACCGGTGCCCGCGAAGACCGCCGAGTTCGGGAGGCCGCAGCCGGTCTGCGGGTTGGGCCCGTTCTCGTCGAAGTTGTCGCCGTTGGGCCCGCCGACGACCGGGATCGGCGGCAGGAAGCCCGGCAGGTCACGGGACAGCGCGAGGCCATCGTAGGCCACCATCGGCCCGATGTACTGCAGCAACCACGGCACGCCCTTGTTGAACTGGTGGTCGTACATGGACGCCAGGCCGGCGCTCGGCACGATGGTGGCCAGGCCGCGGGGGTTCTGCGCCGCGGCGGCGCTGGGCGTGGACCCCACGTAGGAGTGGCCGGTCATGCCGACCTTGCCGGTGGACCACTCGGCGTCCGCCAGGTGCTCGACGACGGTCTTGAGGTCCTTCTGGTCGTCGGGACCGAGGTGGTCCAGGCAGCCCGTGGAGCGACCGGTGCCGCGCAGGTCCATCATCGCGACGGCGTAGCCCCGCTGCGCGAAGTAGCCGGTCAGCCCCTCCTTGTTGCCCTCGGCGTCCGTCGGGTCCGGGAACATGCGCGTGCCCTGCCGGTCGGCGACGGTGCCGTGGTACGGGCTCGCCTCGAGGATGACCGGGAAGTCCTCGCCGTACGTCTCCGGGTTGGGCCGCGTCACCTCCATGTACAGCTGCTCGCCGTCGTGCGCCGGGATGGTGAACACCTCGGTGATCAGATCGGTGTACGTCGGCTGGCTGAGCCTCGGCGCCTGGGCGATGTAGTCGAACGGGGCGGCGGAAGCGGCCGGCTGCTCGGTCTTCTTGCCCTTGCCCTTGGCGACGTCGGGCAGCGACGGGGGCCCGGCCACGGCCGGGACCGCGGCGAGCGCCAGCCCCAGTGTGGCCAGGGGGACCAGGAGGCGGACGGGTGTGCGCATGGGGACTCCGGGGGAGGAGGCGGCGGGTATGCAGGTGGTTTCGCCGCGCGCTGCGCTTCTCCTGCTGTGGCCTGGTTGGTTGGGGGACGACGCGGCGCATCGGTGCAATGAGGTGTGCACCGCATGGGGCGCCCGGGCGGGCGCCCGGCTCACGCCGGGTCGTCTGCGCCGGTCAGTGCTGCCCGCGGTCAGGGGGTGGTCAGAGGCTCCCGCGTGCTCGCGTGCGGGTGATCGGCCGGGCTACCGGCTGATCGGCTTGCCGGCCGTGCCAGCCGGGACGGCGACCTCGACTGCCACGTCGGCCGTCCCCGGCACGCGCTGCGTGAGGTGCGCGGTGCTGTCGGTCGTCACCTGCAGCTCGAGCGTGTGGCCGGCCGGCAGCGTGTAAGCAACGGCCGGCAGGTCCACCGTCAGCTCCTGCGGGACGCCGGACAGACCGTGGAGCCGCACGCCGACGTCCTGCAGGTTGAGCACCTCGCCGGACTCCCTGTCGACCAGCGACAGGAACAGGTCGACACCGCCGGTACCGGTGACCGACAGGCTCGCCGACGGCGTGCCGACGACCTCGAGCGGTGTGTCGCCGGCGGTGGTGACCGGGATGGTGAAGCTGGTCGGTCCGGCCGGCACGACGCGGGCCGTCGTCAGGGCGTTGAGGCCGCCGCCCGGCGCCGAGAGCAGGCCGGCTGGGTCGGTCACGGCACCCGGGGCGGCGCCCAGCGAGGTCACGCTGCCCTCGCCGACCGCGGTCTGGGTCGCGGGCGTGTCGGCGCCCGCCGCGGGCCAGGCCTTGAGCGCACGGAAGACGCCCTCGTTGGTGCGGTACTCGACCGGCGCCCCGGTGTCGGCCTTCTTGTTGCCGCGCAGGTAGCGGTCGAACCAGGTCAGGATCGCGCGGTCGAGGTGCGCCCGGTCGTCGGCCTTCTCGTAGCTGGCCGGGCAGCTGACGTGGCCGCCGCAGAACGCGATGAACTTCGCCGGCGCCCCGGTCGCTGCGACCTGGCGGTAGTTGGCCAGGCCCTCGTTGAGGTTGAACAGCGTGTCGACGCTGCCCTGCATGACCAGCGTCGGCACCGCGACGGGGTTGTCCTTGCCGAAGACCCCGAAGCTCGAGCCGGCGAAGAACGTGTCGGCCTGCGGCGTGAGGCCGTTGGCGACCAACCCGGTGACCTCGGAGGCGACCAGGCCGCTGGAGTACGTGCCGGTCTGCAGCCCGGCGGCCCCGCCCGGCGTGACGCCGCCGGTGACCGACGTGACGCCGGCGACGAACAGCAGCTGCGACCACAGCTTGGTCGGGCCGTGGCTGAACAGCGAGTAGCGCAGGTCGTTCCACGCGATCTCGGGCGCCAGTGCGTCGAGCCGGTCGTCGAAGGCGGCCGTCGCGAACTGGATGCCGCCGGCGTAGGAACCGCCGGAGAAGCCGGCCAGCGGGTCGCCTGGCGCCTCCTTCTGGATCTCCGGCCGCCGGGCGAGCCAGTCGAGCAGCGCGCTGACGTCCCGGCCCTCGAACTCCGGCTTGTCGACGTGCACCTCGCCGCCGGACTCGCCGAAGCCGCGGGCGTCCCAGGTGAGCACGGCGTAGCCGGCGTCGACGAGCTTGGCCAGCGTGCCGGTGCCCACCTCGGTCTCGCCGGCGCCGCCCCAGCCGTGCGTGCGCAGCACCACCGGCACCGGGTTGGCGCTCGAGGCGCCCGGCGGCAGGAACAGGGTGCTCTTGATCGGCGTGCCGTCGAACGAGCGCACGACCTGGGTGCGGACGGTGGGCTCAGGGTTGGCGGCGGCCGGCAGAGCAGCGGCGCCGGCGACGAGGCCGAGAGCGAGGGCGAGGACGGGGCGGCGGGACACGCGCACGGCGGGACTCCTGGGGCTGGGGGCGTGCGCAAAAGAGTTCGACGGGGCTCGCCCTTCTCCTGCTCGTGTGAGCCAGGTCACGGCCGGGGGCGCGGGAACACCTACTCCTCCCGCGTAGTTGGTTCGAACATGCAACGATCAGCGCTGCCGCACGGTGACGTGGGCCCCCGCCTCGAGCGGGCGCTGTCGGTGCTGCTGCGGCGCGCGCTCTCGGTACGCCTGGCGGACGACTCGAGCCCGGTGGAGCGCACCGGCTACGCGCTGCTGGCCGACCTGCACGACCACGGCCCGCAGCGGCTCTCGGACCTGGCCCACAGCGTCCGGCTCGAGAAGAGCTCGGTCTCCCGGCAGCTCGCCGGCCTGGAGGAGCGGGGAC
>DATMKB010000144.1:0-6166 GCA_035553635.1 Mycobacteriales bacterium | reverse complement strand
CGTCCCGGTCCGGCGCAGCGCCGTCGTGGCGGCCCTCGCGGCCCTCGACGTCGACGCCTCCACCCCCGAGGCGGCGCGGGCGGCGCTCCAGGCCCGGGCCGACGCCGTCTGGAGCCGCGTGCTGCCGCCCGTCACGGTGCTCCGCGGCGTGGGCACCGTTCCTCTGCGGGTGCCCGAGCCGGCGCAGGTGCGGCTCGCGGTGCACCTCGAGGACGGCGGCGTGCAGGACGTCGTCGTGCCGACGACGGTGGCCGACCGGGCCGGCGACCGCGTGCTGCGCCCGGTCGACCTCCCGCGGCTGCCGGAGGGCTACCACCGGCTGCGGGCCGAGGTCGACGGCGAGGTGCACGAGGCGCCGCTCGTCGTGGCCCCCTCCCGGCTCCCGCTGCCCGAGGGGCTGGACCGGGCGTGGGGCTGGATGCTCCAGCTCTACGCCCTGCGCAGCCGCGACTCCTGGGACGTCGGCGACTACGGCGACCTGCGCACGGTCGTCGAGCGCACCGCCGCCGACGGCGGCGGCCTCGTGCTGCTCAACCCGCTGCACGCCGAGACGCCCGTGCCGCCGCTCAACCCGTCGCCGTACTCGCCGTCGAGCCGGCGCTTCCGGTCGGCCCTCTACCTGCGGGTCGAGGACGTGCCCGAGATGGCCGCCGCTCCCGACGACGTCCGCGCCGCGGTGGCCGCCCTGCGCCCGCCGACCGACCCCGACCGGGTGGAGCGCGACCCGGCCTGGCGCGCCAAGACGGCGGCCCTCGAGCTGCTCTGGCCGCTGCACCGCGCGGAGGACCTCGCGGCGTTCCGCGCCCGGCACGGCGAGGCGCTGGAGCAGTTCGCCCTGTTCTGCGTGCTCGCCGAGCAGCACGGCGTCCCGTGGCAGGAGTGGCCGGAGGAGCTGCGCCGCCCCGACGGCCCCGCCGTCGCCGCGGCCGCCCGGGAGCACGCCGACCGGGTGGCGTTCTGGTGCTGGGTGCAGATGCTCGTCGACGAGCAGCTCGCCGGCCTCGGCGCGGGCATGCCGGTCGGCGTCGTGCACGACCTCGCCGTCGGCGTCGACGCCGGCGGGGCCGACGCGTGGGCGCTGCAGGACGTCCTCGCGCTCGGCACCACCGTGGGCGCCCCGCCGGACTCCTTCAACCAGCAGGGCCAGGACTGGGGCCTGCCGCCGTGGCGCCCCGACCGGCTCGCGGAGGCGGGCTACGCGCCCTTCCGCGAGATGGTCCGCGGCTGCCTGCGGCACGCGGGCGGGCTGCGCATCGACCACGTCATGGGACTCTTCAGGCTGTGGTGGGTGCCGCAGGGCGCCGGTGCGGCCGAGGGCACCTACGTGTCCTACGACAGCGACGCGCTGCTCGGCGTCCTCGCGCTCGAGGCCTCGCGCGCCGGCGCGCTCGTGGTGGGGGAGGACCTCGGCACGGTCGAGGACCGGGTGCGCGAGGACCTGTCCGCCACCGGCGTGCTCGGCAGCGCGGTGCTCTGGTTCGAGCGCGACGAGGACACGGAGGAGTTCCTGCCCCCGGACAGGTGGCGCGAGCTCGCGCTCGCCACGGTCACCACGCACGACCTCCCCACGGCCGCCGGCTTCCTCGCCGAGGAGCACGTGCGGGTGCGCGACGAGCTCGGCCAGCTCGGCGTGCCGGTCGAGGAGGAGCGCGCGCGGGTGCGGGAGGAGCGCCGGCTGCTCCTGGACATGCTCGAGAGCACCGGCCTGCTGGCGGAGTGCGGCGGCGACGCCGCGCTGGCCATGCACGCCGTGCTCGCCGCCGCCCCGTCCCGGCTCGTGCTCGCGGCGCTCGGCGACGCCGTCGGCGACCTGCGGCAGCCGAACCTGCCGGGCACCGTCGACCAGTACCCGAACTGGCGGCTGCCCGTGGCGGACGGCGAGGGACGGCCGCTGCTGCTCGAGGACCTCCTGGACAGCGAGGGCGTGCGCAGGCTCACGCGGCTCCTGGCCGAGGGCGTGCGCAGCGGGCCGTCCGGTGGGCGGTAGCCTCCTCGCCGTTGCCGACCGCGCCGCCCGCCAGGGCCGGCGCTCGACCCAGGGAGCCGCGTTGCAGGTCCGTCCCGCCCTCGTGGGCGCCGGCCTCGTCGTGCTGCTGGCCGGCTGCAGCACCGAGCAGGGCGCGTACCCCCACCCCGGCCAGAGCGGCGGGTGGACGGAGGGCTCGGTCGCCCGCACCGTGCTGCTCTACGTGCTGCTGCCGCTGGCGCTGCTCGTCGCCGTCTCGGTGCTCGCAGCGGTCCCTCAGCTGCGCCGCCGGTCCCGCTACCGCCCGCAGGAGGGCTGGTCCGCCGCACCCGTGTGGTTCGCCGGTCCCGCTGACCCCGCCACGGCCGTCGAGCAGGCCGAGGCCGGGGACGTCGTGAGAGGAGGAGCCGGTGGCTCCTGGTGACGGCCTGGCCCCGGGCCAGCAGGAGCGCATCGCCACGGCGATCGACCACGCCCGGGCCGACAACGGCCTCGACGTGTCGGTGCTCGTGGGCGACCTCGTCCTCGAGGACCTCGCGCAGTTCCGGTCGGCGGCCGAGCGGCTGCACGCCGCGCTCGGCGAGCGCGCCGACAGCGCCGTGCTCCTCGTCGTCGCGCCCGGTCAGCGGCGCGTCGAGGTCGTCACGGGCCCCGGCGTCCGCCGCCGGGTCCCCGACCGCGTGGCGGCCCTCGCGGTGCTGTCCATGACGACGGCGTTCGGCGGCGGCGACCTCGCCGGCGGCATCGTCGACGCGGTGCGGCAGATCGCCGACGCCGCGGGCCGTCGCCCCGCGCTCCCGCCGGCCGACCACCAGCGGGCTGCTGCGCTGGCCCGCCCGGACACCACGCACGGCTCGTCCGCGGTGCCCGCTCTCGGCGCCGGCGCGCACTAGTCCCACGACGCGAGGAGCGCCGCACCCCCTCGGAGGTGCGGCGCTCCTGCCGTTCCGGGACCGGTCAGCCGGCGGCGGCGTCGCAGGCGCGGGCGCGCAGGCAGCGCAGGACGCCGTCGCGCCCCTCGAGCAGGACGCGGCGGACGGCCGCCGGCAGGTCCTCGCGGGCCAGGTGCTCGTCGGTGCGGTCGACGACCGACTGATCGACCACCGCGGCCGGGTAGAGGCCGACGCCGACGTTCTGCGCCATCTCCGGCGTGCGCGTCCGCCAGACCTCGTCGAGCGCCGCGAAGTACGGCTCGACCCAGGCCCGCAGCAGGTCCTGCTGCTCCGGCTGCACGAACCCGCCGATGACGGCCGACTGCAGGGCGTTGGGCGTGCTGTCGTCCTCGACGGCGGTGCGCCACGCCTCGGCCTTGGCCTCCTGCGTCGGCCGCGACGCGCGCGCCGCGGCGGCCTGCCGCTGGCCCGCGGCCGTGGGGTCGCGCTCGAGCTCGGCCGCGACGTCGTCCTCGCCGGCGAGCCCGAGGGCCGCCAGCCGGCGCAGCAGGTGCCAGCGCAGGTCGGTGTCGACGGCCAGGCCCGGCAGCCGCTCGGCGCCCGACAGCAGGTCGCGCAGCAGCTGCACGTGCTCCTCGGAGGTCGCGACGCTGCCCAGCGTGCGGGCCCACACCAGCTGCACGTCGCTGCCGGGCTCCGCCTCGCGCAGCGCCTGCGCCGCCGTGGCGGCGATGGCCGCGCGCCCCTGCGGCGCCCACGCCGGGTCGGCGAACATCGTCACCGCGGACAGCGCCTGGCGCAGCAGCGACTGCACGACGCCGATGTCGCTCTCGCGGCGGACGCCGCCCAGCACGAGCTGCACGTACTCGCGCGCCGGCATCTCGGCGTCGCGGACCATGTCCCACGCCGACGCCCAGCACAGCGCGCGGGGCAGCGACTCCTGCAGGGCGCCGAGCGACGTGGCGAGCGTGGCGCGGGAGCGGTCGTCGAGGCGGATCTTGGCGTAGGTGAGGTCGTCGTCGTTGACGAGCACCAGGGCGGGCTGCGCGCGGCCCACGAGCCCCGGCACCTCCGTGCGGGCGCCGACGACGTCGAGCTCCTCGCGGTGCACCCGCACGAGCGCGCCGTCGACGAGGTCGTACAGCCCGACGGCCAGCCGGTGCGAGCGCAGCGTCGGCCACCGCTCGTCGGCCTCCTGCAGGACGGCGAAGGAGGTGAAGCGGCCGTCGTCGTCGACGGCGAGGTCGGCGCGCAGGGTGTTCACGCCGGACGTGCGGAGCCACTCGCCGGTCCACGCGTCGAGGTCGCGGCCGCTGGCCGCCTCGAGCTGGCGCAGGAGGTCGGCCAGCTCGGTGTTGCCGTAGGCGTGCTCGGCGAAGTACGCGCGCAGGCCGGCGAGGAACTCCTCCCGCCCGACCCAGGCGACGAGCTGCTTGAGCACCGACGCGCCCTTGGCGTAGGTGATGCCGTCGAAGTTGAGCTGCACCGCGGCGAGGTCGGGGATGTCGGCGGCGATGGGGTGCGTCGACGGGAGCTGGTCCTGCCGGTACGCCCAGGACTTCTCGACGTTGGCGAACGTCGTCCACGCCTGGCGGTACTTCGTCACCTCGGACTGGCACAGCACCGACATGTAGGTGGCGAACGACTCGTTGAGCCACAGGTCGTCCCACCAGCGCATGGTCACGAGGTCGCCGAACCACATGTGCGCCATCTCGTGCAGCACCGTCTCGGCGCGGCGCTCGTAGGACGCCTCGGTGACCTTCGACCGGAAGACGTAGTCCTCGAGGAACGTGACGCAGGCGGCGTTCTCCATCGCGCCCGCGTTGAACTCCGGCACGAAGAGCTGGTCGTACTTGCCGAACGGGTACCGGACGCCGAACACCCGGTGGTAGAAGTCGAAGCCCTGCTTGGTGACCTCGAAGAGCTCGTCGGCGTCGAGGTGCTCCGCGAGCGTGCGGCGGCAGTAGATGCCGAGCGGGATGCCGTCGTGCTCGTCGTGCACGCTCGCGTACGGCCCGGCCACCAGCGCCGTGATGTAGGTGCTGATGCGGGGCGTCTCCGCGAAGCGCCACAGGCCCGCCTCGCCCTCGGCGGGCTGCTCCTCGACGGCGCCGTTGCTGATGCACGTCCACCCGGCCGGCGCCTGCACCGACAGGCGGAACACCGCCTTGAGGTCGGGCTGGTCGAAGCACGCGTACATGCGGTGGGCGTCGAAGGTCTCGAACTGCGTGTAGAGGTACACGGCGCCGTCGACCGGGTCGACGAAGCGGTGCAGGCCCTCGCCGGTGCGCATGTAGGCGGCGTCGGCCTCGACGACGAGCACGTTGTCCTCGGCGAGGTCGCGCAGCTGCAGCCGGTTGCCGTCGTGCTCCGGCTCGACCGGCCGGCCGTTGAGCTCGACCGATCGCACGGCCGGCGCGGTGAGGTCCAGGTGGGTGGCGGCGCCGGGCTCCGCGCAGCGGAAGCGCACGGTGGTGCGGGTGGCGAAGGTGCCCTCGCCGGGCGCGCCGGCGCCGTCGGTCAGGTCCAGCGCGACGTCGTAGCTCTCGACGTGCAGGAGCCGGGCCCGCTCCCGCGCCTCGTCGCGCCGGAGGTCGTTCTCGCTCACGTTCGTCCTTCCGAGGGGGGCTCGGCAGTCTTCCACGCCCGCGGAGTGGCGGCGTCGCACGACCTGGGCAGGATGTCCGTCATGGCCGACGAGACGCGCGTGGATTTCTGGTTCGACCCCCTCTGCC
This sequence comes from Mycobacteriales bacterium, assembly GCA_035553635.1. Lineage (GTDB taxonomy): Bacteria > Actinomycetota > Actinomycetes > Mycobacteriales > SCTD01 > DATLGD01. The sequence goes on along the minus strand of DATMKB010000144.1, from coordinate 572 downwards.
CCTGGGCGTGGATCACCTCCCGCTGGATGCTCGAGGTGGCGCAGGTCCGCCGCGTGGCGCTGACGTGGAACGTCATGAGCCTGTCGGTGCTCAACGAGGGGCGCGACCTCCCGCCGCAGTACGTCGAGATGATGGCGAAGGGCTGGGGGCCGGTGCGGGTCTGCACCGCGGTGGCCGCCGCCGGGCACGACGTGCTGCCGCTGTACACCGCGTACGGCGAGCGGATCCACGAGCGCGGCGTCGACCTGGGCGACCCCTTCCTGCACGAGACCGCGCTGGAGGCGGCCGGGCTGCCGACGTCCTTCGCGGCCGCGGCCGACGACCCGTCCTACGACGAGGCCCTCCGCACCAGCCACCACCGCGGCGTGGACCTGGTCGGCATGGACGTGGGGACGCCGGTGGTCCACGTCGACGGCGTCGCGTTCTTCGGGCCGGTGCTCTCGCGCATCCCGCGCGGGGAGGAGGCCGGCCGGGTGTGGGACGGCGCGCGGCTGCTCGCCGGCTTCCCGCACTTCTTCGAGCTCAAGCGCACGCGCACCGAGGACCCGCAGTTCGACTGATCCGGACGAGTT
>DATMKB010000143.1:0-2495 GCA_035553635.1 Mycobacteriales bacterium | reverse complement strand
CTGCGCAGCGTCCGCAAGCAGGTCAAGGGCCTGACCGACGACATCAAGACCGAGCTCGGCCCGGAGTTCGCCGACGTCGACCTGCGCTCGCTGCACCCGCGCACGTTCGTGCAGAAGCACCTGCTCGAGGACGACGACGAGCCGGCGCCGTCGACCTACGACGTCATGCGCGGCGCGGGCGCGACCGCCGCGGCGGCCCGGCTGGCGCCGGGCGAGGTCCCGCCGTGGGACCCCGACGCGACCTGAGGGCTAGCGCCGCGCGGGGGTGAGGCCGAGCGACATGCCGGCCAGGCCGCGCGGCTTGCCGACGAGCGCCTCGGCGACCTTCGTCAGCTCCTTGCTGGCGGGCGCGTCCGGGTCGTCGAGCACGAGCGGGCGGCCGGCGTCGCCGCCCTCGCGCAGGCGCACGTCGATGGGCACCTGGCCGAGCAGCGGCACCTCGGCGCCCAGGCGCGTCGACAGCGAGGTCGCGACGGACTGGCCGCCGCCGGAGCCGAAGACCTCGACCCGCTCGTCGCAGTGCGGGCACGGCAGCCAGCTCATGTTCTCGACGACGCCGGCGATGCGCTGGTGCGTCTGCAGCGCGATGGAGCCGGCGCGCTCGGCCACCTCCTGCGCGGCGAGCTGCGGCGTCGTGACCACGAGGATCTCGGCGCTCGGGACGAGCTGCGCGACCGAGATGGCGACGTCGCCGGTGCCGGGCGGCAGGTCCATGAGCAGGACGTCGAGGTCGCCCCAGAAGACGTCGGCGAGGAACTGCTGCAGCGCCCGGTGGAGCATCGGCCCGCGCCAGACGACCGGCGTGTTGTCGGCCGTGAACATGCCGATCGAGATGACCTTCACGCCGTGCGCCGTGGGCGGCAGGATCATCGACTCGACCTGCGTCGGCCGGTGCTGCACGCCGAGCATGCGGGGCACGGAGAAGCCGTAGATGTCGGCGTCGAGCACGCCGACGCGCAGGCCGCGGGCGGCCATCTGCGCGGCGAGGTTGACCGTGACCGAGCTCTTGCCGACGCCGCCCTTGCCGGACGCGACGGCGAACACGCGGGTGAGCGAGCCGGGGCGGGCGAAGGGGATCTCCTTCTCGCCCTGGTCGCCGCGCAGCCGCGTCTGCAGCTCCTTGCGCTGCTCGGCGCTCATGACGTCGAGCTCGACCTCGACCCGCGCGACGCCGGGCAGGGCGCCCACCGCGGCGGTGACGCGCTCGGTGATCTCGTCGCGCATGGGGCAGCCGCTGACGGTCAGGTAGACGCCGACGCGCGCGACGCCGTCGGCGTCGACCTCGGCGCTCTTCACCATCCCGAGCTCGGTGATGGGCCGGCGGATCTCCGGGTCGTGCACCGTGGCGAGCGCGGCGGTGAGCTGCTCGGACGTGACGGTCAACGCGTTCCTCTGCGGCAGACGGCGGTCCCGGGCCAGCGGCTCCGGGCGTGCCTCCAGCCTACGTCCGGTCCGGGTCTCCGTCCGTCTGGCAGCACACCGCCTCCGCGCCGCGCGCCGGACGCAGCAGCGCCGCCGGCGCGTGCGTCCGGCGGCGCGCGCGGACGGCGCGTGCTGCCAGACGGACGCTAGGACAAGGCGGCGATGGCGTCGGCGACGGCGAGCGTGCGCAGCGCGTTGTCGCGGTGCAGGTTCTCGACCATCCGGCCCTCGACCGTGACGACGCCCTTGCCCTCGCGCTCGGCCTCGGCGAAGGCCTCGACGACCTTGCGGGCGTGCTCGACCTCGGCCTCGCTCGGCGCCCAGACGCGGTTGGCGACCTCGACCTGCGTCGGGTGCACGAGCGTCTTGCCGTCGAAGCCCATCTCGGCGCCCTGGCGGCACTCGGCCTCGAAGCCCTCGAGGTCCTTGACGTCGTTGTAGACGCCGTCGACGACGGCCACGCCCGCCTCGCGGGCGGCGAGCAGCGCGGTGGCCAGGTGCGGCAGCAGCGGGGCGCGGCCGGGGACGAGCTGCGCGCGCAGCTCCTTGGCGAGGTCGTTCGTGCCCATGACCAGGCACTCGACGCGGTCGGCCCGCGCGATGTCGCGCACCGAGAAGATCGCGGCGGGCGTCTCGACCATCGGCCAGACGCGCAGGTCGTCCGGCGCGCCGGCCCGCTCGAGGTGCTGCACGACCTCGGCGAGGTGGTCGGCGCCCGACACCTTGGGCACCACGACGGCGCGCGCGCCGGACTGGGCGGCGGCGGCGAGGTCGTCGGCGCCCCACGGGGTGTCGAGGCCGTTGCAGCGGATGGTCAGGTAGCGCCGGCCGTACTCGCCGGAGCCCGCCGCCGCGACGGCCTGCTCGCGCGCCGTCTCCTTGGCGTCGGGCGCGACGGCGTCCTCGAGGTCGAGGATGACCGCGTCGGCCGCGATCGTCTTGGCCTTCTCCAGCGCGCGGGCGTTGGAGCTCGGCATGTAGAGGACCGAGCGGAGCACCTGCACGTCCGTCATTGCGACTTCCCCTCCGGTGGACGACGTTCGAGAGCCCCTGGGCGTCGGGCGCGGCAGGGG
>DATMKB010000142.1:0-8344 GCA_035553635.1 Mycobacteriales bacterium | reverse complement strand
CCGATGCCGAGCAGCTCCATGACCCGCGCGCCGTCGAGGTCGGGGCGGATCCGGTCGAGCTCCTCCTTCTCGCGCAGCGCGGCGATGCGCGCCTCGAGCGAGTCGTAGGCCGCCTGCAGCGCCGCCGCGCGGCGGCGGTTGCGCGTGGTGCAGTCGGACCGGACGAGGCGGTGCAGCCGCTCGAGCTGGGGGCCGGCGTCGGTGACGTAGCGGCGCACCGCGGAGTCGGTCCAGCCCCCGGACTGGTCGGAGTAGCCGTGGAAGCGCAGGTGCAGCTCGGTGAGCAGCCGCACCGCCTCGACGACGTCCTTGGGGTAGCGCAGCGCCGCCAGCCGCTTGGCCACCATCTTCGCGCCCACCACCTCGTGGTGGTGGAACGAGACGCCGCCGCCGGGCTGCTTGCGGCGCGTGCGCGGCTTGCCGACGTCGTGCAGCAGCGCCGCGAGGCGCAGGACGAGGTCGGGGCCGCCGTCGCCGAGGCCGGGCTCGAGGGAGATCGCCCGCTCCAGCACGCGCAGCGAGTGCTCGTAGACGTCCTTGTGCTGGTGGTGCTCGTCGATCTCCAGGCGCAGCGCCGGCAGCTCGGGGAGCACCTCGTCGGCCAGGCCGGTGTCGACGAGCAGCTCGAGCCCCGCCCGCGGGTGCGCGCCGAGGACGAGCTTGGTGAGCTCGTCCTGCACGCGCTCGACGCTGACGATGGAGAGGCGACCGGCCATCTCCCGCATCGCGGCGACGACGTCGGGCGCCACGGCGAAGCCGAGCTGGCTGGCGAACCGGGCCGCGCGCAGCATCCGCAGCGGGTCGTCGCCGAAGGAGTCCTCGGGCCGGCCGGGCGTGCGCAGGACGCGGGCGGCGAGGTCGTCGAGCCCGCCGTGCGGGTCGACGAAGGCGTCGGGGGCCTTCCAGTCGGGCAGCGCGACGGCCATGGCGTTGACGGCGAAGTCGCGGCGCACGAGGTCGTCGACGAGCGAGTCGCCGTAGCGGACCTCGGGGTTGCGGCTGTCCGGCCGGTAGGACTCCGCGCGGTAGGTGGTGACCTCGAGGCGGAAGCCCCGCTTGGCGATGCCGACGGTGCCGAAGGCGATGCCGGTCTCCCAGGTGGCCTCCGCCCAGCCCTCGACGAGCGCGAGCACCTGCTCCGGGCGGGCGTCGGTGGTGAGGTCGAGGTCGTCGCCGAGCCGGCCGAGCAGGGCGTCGCGCACCGAGCCGCCGACCAGGTGCAGCGCGTGGCCGGCCGCGGCGAAGCGCTCGCCGAGCTCGACGGCGACGGGCGACACCCGCACCAGCTCGCGCACGGCGTTGGTCTGCGCCTCGGTGAGCCGGCCCGGCGCGGGGGTGGGCGGGGCGGCGGTCACGGGCTCCGAGGGTAGTCGCGCCCCCGGAGCGGGTACCGGGGCCGCGGACGCACGCGCAAGGACCCTTGCGTGCTCCGGACGGAGCAGTCACGCTGCTCCCCGAGCGTCCTCGGCGCGGCGCCTGTCCCCGACCGTCCGGTCCGTCCCCTGCCGGCCCCGTCCGGCCCCCGATGCCCGGAGGACGCGTGCGCACCGCCCTCGACGTCCACCGCGCGCTCCTCGAGCGCGGCGTGGCGCACGAGGTCGTCCGGCTGCGCACCCGGGTCAGCAGCGCCGACGACCTGCCCTCCGCCCTGGGCCTGGGCGCCGACGGCGGCTGCCTGGCCGTCCGGCTCTACGCCGTGGTGCCGCCCCCGGGCGGGCTCGGCCCTCCGGACGACGGCGTCGCCGCGCCGCGCTGGGTCGCCGTCCTCGTCCCGGCCGGCAAGCTCCCCGACCCCGTCGCGCTGCTCGCGGCCCTCGACGCCGGGTGCGTGCGGCCGGCGACGCCCGGGGAGGTCAACGCCGTCACCGGCTACGCCGACGGGCTCGTCAGCCCGGCCGACCTCCCGGCCGGCGTCGAGGTGCTCGCCGACGCCGCCGTCGGGCTCACCGACGTCGTCTACACGGCCGCGGGAGAGGGCGGCGTCGCGCTCGGCGTGCGCACCCGCGACCTGCTCGTGGCCTGCGGCGCCCGGGCCGCCTCGCTCGCCCCGGCGCCCGTCCCGCTGCCCGAGCCGCGCTTCGCCGACATCGTCGACCTCGACGCCGTCCGGCACGGCGCGCACCCGCCGGGAGCCGCTCCGGCGCCCTGAGCGCCTCGCCCCGGACGGGCCCCGCCGACGTACATTGCGAGGATGGCCCCGGTCCCCGTCCCGCCGCGCGGCCCCGCGCCGGGGCCGGCCGGGCGCGGGACGCCGAGGGGTCCGGGACGGCCGCTGCAGCGCGTCGACGAGACCAGCGCGGGCGGCCTGGTGCTCGACCGGCTGGGCCCCGACGCGTGCGGCGCGCTCATCGGCCGGCTCGACCGTCGGGGCCGGCTGCTGTGGTCGCTGCCGAAGGGCCACCTCGAGCCGGGCGAGACCGAGACCGACACCGCCGTCCGCGAGGTCGAGGAGGAGACCGGCATCTCCGGCCGCGTCGTCGGCAAGCTCGGCACGATCGACTTCTGGTTCGTCGCCGACGGGCGGCGCATCCACAAGACCGTGCACCACTACCTCCTGCTGGCGGTCGACCCGGTGCACGGCCTCGAGCTCTCCGACGCCGACGTCGAGGTCACCGAGGTGGCCTGGGTGCCGCTCGACGAGGTGCCGTCGCGGCTCGCCTACGCCGACGAGCGCCGCCTGCTCGACAAGGTGCCGGCGCTGCTCGCGGAGCCCACGGCCGGGACGGCCTGAGCCGCGGTGCCGGCAGCCCGCCCCGGCCGGTCCGCCGTCCGGTCGCCGCGCCGCGCGCGCGCCGCCGTGCTGGCCCCGGTGCTGGCCCCGGTGCTGGCCCCGGTGCTGGCCGCAGTGCTGGCCGCCGTGCTCACGGTCCTCGCTGCCGCCCCGCTGCCTGCGGCGGCGCAGGCCCCGTCCCCGGCCCCCGACGACGTCCCGGTGCGGGTCGAGGTCGGCACGCTCGCGCCGCGCGCGCTCGCGGCCGCGGACGGCGTCCTGCAGGTGAGCGGCCGGCTCGTCGCCACCGGCGACGCCCCGCTCACCGACCTCGAGGTCGGCCTGGCCGTCGGCGGCCGGCTGCGCAGCCGCAGCGCCCTGGCGCTCGCCGAGGAGCGGCCGCCGCCGGTGGTGCCGCGCGGGCCGCGCACCGTGCCGGCGCTCGAGCGGCTCTCGCCCGGGTCGTCCACCCCGTTCGACGTCCGCGTGCCGGTGCCCGACCTGCGGCTCGGGCAGCTCGGCGTCTACCCGGTCGAGGTGCAGGTGCGCGGCCGGGTGGCGGGCGGCCGCGAGCAGGTGCTCTCGGCGGCCCGCACGTTCGTGCCGTGGTTCCCCGACGACCCGCCGGCGGCGAACCGGGTGGCCTTCCTGTGGCCGCTCGTCGACCTCCCGGCCCGCGCGCCCGACGGCGCCCTGCTCGACGACCGCGTGGCCGAGGCGCTCGAGCCCGGGGAGGGCGAGGACGCCCCGGGCCGCCTGGCCGGCCTGCTCGCCGCCGCGCGCGCCGGGGCGGCGGGCGCCTGCGACCCCTCGCCGGGCCTGCTCGGCGGCGCCGTGCCGCCGCCCGCCCCCGCGCCCTGCCGCCGCGACCCGGTGCCGCTGACCCTCGCCGTCGACCCGGAGCTGCTCGAGACCGTCGACGCGCTGGCCACCGGCGCGCTGCGGGCCGAGCCGGACGGCTCGCGCCGCCCGCTGCCCGCCGACCCGGACGCCGCCGCCTGGCTCGCCGGCCTGCGCGAGCTGACGGCGGGGGTGGCGGCCGACGGGGGCGCCGCCGCGCCGCCCGCCGCCGTGCTGGCCCTGCCCTTCGCCGACCCCGACGTCGTGGCGCTGGCCCGGCAGCGCTCCGGCCTCGCGGGGGACCTCGACGCGCTGCGCCAGCTCGGCCGCCGCTCGGCCGCCGACCTGCTCGCCGTCCCGACGCTCGACGACGTCGCCTGGCCCCCGGAGGGACCGCTGACCTCCTCCGCCCTCGAGGCGGTGCTGAGCGGCGCCTCGGCGGTCGTGCTCTCCGAGAGCGCACTGCCGCCCCGCCGGCCCGACCTCGCCCGCACGCCCGGCGCCCGCACCGACCTGTCCACCGCCACGGCCGGCCGGGTCACCGGCCTGGTCGTCGACGAGGGGCTCTCGGCGCTGCTCGCCGCCTCGCCCGACGACGCCGGCTGGCAGGGCGCGCGCCTGGCCGAGCAGCGCTTCGTCGCCGAGACGGCGATCCTCGCCGCCGAGCGGCCCGGGGAGTCGCGCACCTTCGTCGTGGCGCCGCCGCGGCGCGGCACCGTCGTGCCGGAGGTGGCCGCGGCCGCGCTGCAGGACGCCGGCCGGTTGCCGTGGCTGTGCCCGGTGGCGCTGTCGGCCGTCGCCGCCGGCACCGAGCGGTGCCCGGGCGGCGGCGAGGCCACCACCGCCCCGGTCTCGGAGGACCGCGGCGACCTCTCGGGCGTCCGCCCCGGGCGGGACGACGAGGAGCTCTCGTCCGCCGTCGTCGCGCAGGTGGCCGTGGCCCGCGCGCTCGGCGCCCAGCTCACCGACGAGGTGCTGGTCGCCGGCAGCGACGGCGCCGCGCAGGTGCGGGCGCGGTTCCTGCGCGCCCGCGGCCGCGCGGTGTCGGCGGCCTGGCGGCCGCGGCCCGAGGCCGCCGACCTGCTCGCCGACCTGCTCGCCGCCGACGTCGCCGACCACCGCGGGCAGATCACCCTGCTCGCCGCGCCGCGGTACGTCCTGTCCAGCGAGACCGGGCCGCTCGACGTCTCGGTGTCGAACGCGCTCGACCAGCCGGTCACCGTCGGGGTCTCGGTGAGCGACGCCGTCGAGGCGCGGCTCACCTCCGTCGACACCGGCGTCCGCACCGTCGGGGCCTCGGAGGTGGTGCCGGTGCGGCTGCGCGTCGAGGCGCGCACCGGCGGGCAGTTCGTCGCCCGCGCCGTGCTCGTCGACCGCGCCGGGCAGCCCTTCGGCGAGCCCACCGAGCTTCTCGTGCGGTCGACCGGCGTCGGGCGGCTCGCGCTCGCGATCACCGGCGTCGGCGCCGCGGTGCTGCTCGTAGCGGTCGGCGTCCGGATCGTGCGGCGGGCGGTGCGCCGCGACGCGCAGCTCGACCCGGAGGAGGTCGGGTGAGCCGTGAGGAACCGGGCGGGCTGGGCCGCGCGGTCGGCTCGATGGCGGTCGGCACGGCCGCCTCCCGGCTCACCGGCTTCCTGCGCACCGCGGTCATCGCCTCGGCGATCGGCGTCACCGGCATCGGCAACGCCTACGGCGTCGCGAACACCGCGCCCAACATCGTCTACGAGCTGCTGCTCGGCGGGATCCTCACCGCCGTCGTCGTGCCGCTGCTCGTGCGCGCGGCCAAGGACGACCCGGACGGCGGCCAGGCCTACGCCCAGCGGCTGCTCAGCCTCGTCGTCGTCGGGCTCGGCGCGGCGGCCGTGCTGCTCGTGCTCGCCGCCCCGCTCGTCGTGGACCTCTACCTCGCGCCCGACGTGCCCGACGACGTGCGCGACCTCGCCGTCGTGTTCGCCCGGTTCTTCCTGCCGCAGGTGCTCTTCTACGGCGCCGGCGCCGTCATGGGCGCGATCCTCAACACCCGCGGGCGCTTCGGGCCGCCGATGTGGGCGCCGGTGCTCAACAACCTCGTCGTCATCGCCACCGGGCTCGTCTTCCTCGCCCTGGTCACCACCGACGGCAGCGCCGCGGCCCTGTCGACCTCCGGCACGGTGCTGCTCGGCGTCGGCACGACGCTCGGCGTGGTGGTGCAGACCGTGGCGCTCGTGCCGTCGCTGCGGGCGGCCGGCTTCCGCTTCCGGCTCCGGTTCGACCTGCGCGGATCGGGCCTGGGCCGCGCGGCCCGGCTGGCCCGCTGGACGTTCCTCTACGTCGTGGCGAACCAGCTCGCCTACCTCGTGGTCGTGCGCCTGGCCACCGGCGCCTTCGACGCGACGCCGGGCCGCAGCTACGCCAGCTACGTCAACGCGTTCGTGCTGTGGCAGCTGCCGCACGCCGTCGTCGCGGTCAGCGTCATCACCGGGCTGCTGCCCCGCATGAGCCGCGCCGCGGCCGACGGGCGCACCGACGACCTGCGCGCCCAGCTGAACCGGGGGCTGCGGCTCACCGCGGCGCTGCTCGTGCCGGCCGCCGCGCTGTTCGTCGTGCTGGGGCGCGACGTCGCCGTCGTCGTCTTCGCCCGCGGCAACATCTCGCCCGACCAGGCCGAGTACATCGGCCTGCTGCTCGGGATCTTCGCGCTCGGGCTCGTCCCGTTCAGCACCTACCAGCTGCAGCTGCGGGCCTTCTACGCGATGCAGGACACCCGCACCCCGTTCCTCGTCAACCTCTGCGTCAACGCCGCGCTCGTGGTCGTGGACGTCGCCCTGTTCCTGCTGCTGCCCGCCGAGCACAAGGTCACCGGGCTGGCCGCCGGGCACGCGACGTCCTTCGTCGTGGGGCTGCTCGTCTGCTCGCGGGTGCTGTCGCGCCGCATCGACGGGCTCGAGGGGTCCGCCGTCGTGCGCACCGTCGTGCGCTGCGTCGTCGCGGTCGTGCCGCCGGCGCTGGCGGCGCTGGCGCTGGCCGGGGTCGTCCGCGGCGCCGTGGGGGAGGGGCCGCTCGGCTCGCTCGCCGCGCTGGCGGTGGGCGGCGCCGTCCTCGGCGGCGGGTACCTGCTGCTCACGGCCCGCATGCGGGTGCCCGAGGTCGCCGAGGCCGCCGCGCCGGTGCTGCGCCGCCTGCGCCGCTGACCCGCTCTGGACACCCGACCGGGTGGCGCTCAAGGCCGGGGCGGAGCGCGCCGACCCTGAGGTCATGAGGTGCGCGGAGGACCGGGGCGACATCGTCCTGGGCTGGCTGACCAAGCTGACGGTGGTGCTCGCCCTCGTCGGGCTGGTGTCCTTCGACGCCATCAGCCTGGGCGTCGGCCGCCTGCGCGCGGAGGACTCCGCGGCCGCCGCGGCCCGTGCCGCCGTGGGCGCCTGGCGCGACACCCGGGACGTCCAGCGCGCCTACGAGGCGGCGCTCGCCCAGACCCGGCCCGAGGAGAGCATCGCGCCCACCTCGTTCTCCGTCGCCCCCGACGGCGCGGTGACGCTCACGCTGCAGCACACCGTGACGACGCTCGTCGTCGAGAAGGTCGGCCCGCTGCGCTCCTGGGCCACGTCCTCGGCGACGACGACGGCCCGCCCGGCCGTCTGAATCCGGGCGCCGCCGTCGTCGCCGGCGCCGCTGCTCCTCGTCCCCGCTCGGTAGGTTCGTGCCGTGTCCCCGGCCGGCAGCCGCGCGCTGCGCCCTGCGCTGGCCCCGGGCGACGTCCTCGCCGGGCGGTACCGGCTCGAGGCCGAGCTGCCGCCGCGCCCCGGCGACCCCCCGGACGTCGGCCGCTGGGCCGCCGTCGACGACGTCCTGGCCCGGCCCGTCGAGGTGCTGCTCCTGCTCGCGAGCGGCCGCCGGGCCGCCCGCGCCCGCTCGGTGCTCGAGGCGGCGGCCGCGGCCGGCTCGGTGCCCTCACCGGTGCTCGTGCAGGTCTACGACGCCGCCGTCGAGGACGTGCCGGCCGAGCGGTACGGCCGCCCGGCGGGGGAGGTCGACGTCGCCTACGTGGTCACCGAGGCGCCGGGCGCCGTGCCGCTGGCGGAGGTCGTCCCGGACGCGCCGCTCGACGCCGACGCCGCCACGGCCCTCGGCGTCGCGGGCGCCGAGGCCCTCGCCGCCGCCCACGCCCGCGGGGTCGTGCACGGCGCCGTCTCGCCCGTCACGGCGCTGCTCGACGAGGCGGGCGCCCTGCGGCTCGAGGGGGCCGGGGTCGCCGCGGCCCTGCACCGGCGCACCGGCACGCCGGTCGACGACGTGCGGGCGCTGGCCGGGGTCGTCTACGCCGCGCTGACCGCCCGCTGGCCGCTGGCCGAGCCGGAGGTGCACGAGGACGACGACGTGGTGGACGACGACGACCAGCCGGCCGGCTCCGGGCTCCCGCCGGCGCCGCGGCGGGGCGGGGCGCCCTGCTCGCCCCGGCAGGTGCGCGCCGGCGTCCCGCGGCACCTCGACGCGGCGCTGGTGCGCGCGCTCGACCCGGCGGGCGGCGTCGACACCGCCCCGGACCTGCTGCGGCTGCTCGAGCGGGCCGCCGCGGCCGACGCCGCCGCCCGCGCCCCGGTGCCGCGCGCGCCGCGGGTCCGGGTGCCGCGGGTGCCGCCGCGCGTCGCGCGCTGGGGCGGCCTGGCCGTGACACTGCTCGTGCTCGTCGTCGTCGGCGCCGTCGGGTACGCGAGCGGCCGCGACTTCGGCTCGGTGCAGCGGGAGCGCACCGAGCTCGAGGCGCTCGTCGACAGCACGCCGTCGCCGGTGCCGGGCGACGCGTCCGGCCCGGGC
>DATMKB010000141.1:0-2056 GCA_035553635.1 Mycobacteriales bacterium | reverse complement strand
CGAAGACCCGCCGCACCGCGGCCTCGTCGAGGGCGGACGCCCCCAGCCCGTAGACGGTCTCGGTGGGGAACGCGACGAGCCCGCCGGCACGGAGGCGCGCGGCGGCGTCGTCGAGGTCCACGGGCCGCCACGCTAGCCAGCCCGTCGCCGCCGGCCGACCCCGCACAGCACCGCGGCCGCGCCCCTCGACGAGGGGCGCGGCCACGGGCACGTCCGGGCTAGGGAGCGGGCTCCTCCGCCGGCTCCGGGGTCCAGTCCGTGCGCTCGCCCGGCAGCAGGCCGAGGTCGGGCTGCGGGCAGTCCTCCGCCCGGCCGGTGCTCGAGGCGTAGAAGTGGTCGGAGGGGCGCTGCACCTGGAAGGCGTTGCCGCCCTGGCCGACCTGGTCGTTGGCCTCGAGGTGGTCGGCCTCGGTCACGGCGCCGTCGCCGTCGACGTCGAGGTAGCGGCTCATCCGCAGCGCGACGCCCTCGACGTCGAGGCTGGAGACGCACTTCGTCGCGCCCGGCGGGTCGGCGTCGTAGGCCATGATGTCGTTGCTCGGCAGGCCTCCCCAGTCGCCCTCGGCGCCGTCGCCGACGTGGCCGACGGTCAGGCAGTGGCCGACCTCGTGCGACACGAGGTCGAACAGCGAGAAGAAGTCCTCGAGCGGGCCCGCGCCCGGCGTCGGGTCGATCGCGCCGTTGACCGCGAAGCAGATGTTGCCGCCCTTCCCGCCGCAGTCCTCGACGTAGGTGCCGGAGCGCGCCTCGTGGTGCGAGTCGAAGCCGGGCAGGGCCTCCCAGGCGTCGATGTCGAACGGGTTGGCGACGCCGTGGCAGAAGCCCTCCCCGCGGTTCGGGAAGCCGAAGAAGTCGACCGGGTCGATGCCGATGCCCAGGCCGCCGACCGGGTTGGTCGCGATGACGACGATCTCCGGGTCGACCACCGGGTAGGTGGTGAACTCCCCGCCGCCGCCGGCGAGGTCGACGACGTCCACGGTGATGTGGAACTGCATCCCCTGCGCCAGCCAGTCGAGCTCGAGCTGGTCGGCGACGTGCTGGATGCCGGCCTCCCACATCTCGACCGACTGCCGCATGATGCGCATGTCCCGCTCGGCCGTCGGCGACAGCGGCACCAGCACGAGCACGTCGACCTGGGGCGAGTCGAGGGCGTTCAGCCCGGTGCGCATGTGGTGGCAGACCGGCGTGACGAGGTTGCGGTACCAGTAGTCGGGGTTGCGGGTGCCGTCCTCGAGGACGTCGACCATCTCCGCCTCGCACTCCGACGGGATGTTGCCCGCGCCGAAGAAGGGCCCGCGCTCCTGCTCGGGCTCCTCCTGGGCGGACGCCACGCTCACCGTGGCGATGGACAGTGCGGCGAGCAGCAGGCTCACCAGCACCCTGCGCAGGGCGGACGGCGCCCTCCCGGTCATGGTTCTCCTCGAGGTCCCGCGGCGCGACCGGGCTCGGGGATCCCCCGTCCGGCGCAGCCGTCGCTGCTCCGTTCGCCGCCGGGCCGCCCGCTCCTGCCTGCCGGGCTGCGACGATGCCCGGGTGCGACGGCTGCTCCCCGACGGCCCGGCCGAGGTCGACGACCTCTGGCCGCTGTACGCGCTGCCCGAGCAGCCGCACGTGCGGGCCGGGTTCGTGCTCTCCGTCGACGGCGCCGTGGCCGTCGACGGCAGTTCGCGACCGCTGTCCGGCTCCGCCGACAAGGCGGTCTTCCGGGTGCTGCGCGGCGTCAGCGACGTCGTCCTCGTCGGCGCCGGCACCGCGCGCGACGAGGACTACGGGCCCGTGCGGTTGCGCGACGACCTCGTCTCCCGGCGGCGGGCCGAGGGGCGCCCGGCGAACCCGGTGCTCGCCGTCGTCAGCCGGAGCCTGCGGCTCGACCCGGCGAGCCGCCTGCTGCAGGACGGCGGCTCCCCCCTCCTGCTGCTGGCGCCGGCCTCGTCGACGAGCTGTGCCTGACGACGTCGCCGCAGCTGGCGGGCGGCGGGCCCGCGCTGCTGCCCGGCCCCGTCCGGGCGGGGCTGCGGCTCGAGCAGCTGCTCGAGGACGACGGCGTGCTCCTCGC
>DATMKB010000140.1:0-4578 GCA_035553635.1 Mycobacteriales bacterium | reverse complement strand
TTCAGCGGGTCGACGCCCTTGCACCAGGCGACGCCGTGCTCGCGGTAGGTCGGGAAGGCCATGTCGGTGGGGCGCAGGGCCCGGCCGTCGGCGACCGGCAGCCGGCCCTGACCGTCCCCGCGCCCCTGGCGAGACGCAGGTCACAGGCGTCTGGGACACTCCCCGTGCGCCGCGCGCACCCGCGCGGCACCGCACCCGCCCGGCCCGCCTGCCCGGGGGCCCGGGCGCAGGAGCGCGCCCCGGCCACCCCGGGGCCGCCCTCGAGAGGGGAGCCGTCCGTGACCCGTCCCGCCGCCGCCCGTCGTCCGACAGGGGGCCGCCGGTGACCGCCCCGAGCGCGCCGGCCGAGCGCAGCTCCACCGCGACGAGCTCCTCCGCCGGCCCGGAGCTCGTGCAGCTGCTCACCCCCGAGGGCGAGCGCGTGCACCACCCCGACTACGACGTCGACCTGTCCGACGACGAGTACCGCGCCATGTACCGCGACCTCGTCCTCGTGCGCCGCATCGACGTCGAGGCCACCGCCCTGCAGCGCCAGGGCGAGCTCGGCATCTGGGCCGCGCTGCTCGGGCAGGAGGCCGCGCAGGTCGGCTCCGGCCGCGCGCTGCGCCCCACCGACATGGCCTTCCCGACCTACCGCGAGCACGGCGTCGCCTGGTGCAAGGGCGTCGACCCGCTGAACCTGCTCGGGCTGTTCCGCGGCGCGAGCAACGGCGGCTGGGACCCGCACGAGAAGCGGTTCCACCTCTACACGATCGTCATCGGCAGCCAGACCCTGCACGCCACCGGCTACGCCATGGGCGTCACCAAGGACGGCGCGGTGGGCGGCGACGACGGCGAGGCGGTCATCGCCTACTTCGGCGACGGCGCGAGCAGCCAGGGCGACGTGAACGAGGCGTTCGTGTGGGCGTCGGTCTACTCGGCGCCGATCGTGTTCTTCTGCCAGAACAACCAGTGGGGCATCTCGACGCCGACGGCGAACCAGACGCGCATCCCGCTCTACCAGCGCGCGAGCGGCTTCGGCTTCCCCGGCGTGCGCGTCGACGGCAACGACGTCCTGGCCACCTACGCGGTGACCAAGGCCGCCCTCGACGCCGCCCGGCACGGCCAGGGCCCGACCTTCATCGAGGCCTTCACCTACCGGATGGGCGCCCACACCACCTCCGACGACCCGACGCGCTACCGGCTCGCCGCCGAGCTCGAGAGCTGGAAGCTCAAGGACCCGCTCGAGCGGATGAAGGCGTTCCTGTACCGCCAGCAGCTCGTCGACAGCGCGTTCTTCGCCGAGCTCGAGGAGGAGGCCGACGCGCTCGCGGCCCGCATCCGCAAGGGCTGCCTGGAGATGCCGGACCCGGCGCCCGACACGATGTTCGAGCACGTCTACGCCGAGCAGACGCCGCTCGTCGACGAGCAGCGCCGCGGCTTCGCCGAGTACGCCGCCGGCTTCGCGGACGGGGGGCACCACTGATGCCGACGATGACGATGGCCAAGGCCCTCAACGAGGGCCTGCGCACGGCCATGGAGAAGGACCCGAAGGTCGTCGTCATGGGCGAGGACGTCGGCAAGCTCGGGGGCGTCTTCCGCGTCACCGACGGGCTGCAGAAGGACTTCGGCGAGGACCGCGTCCTCGACACGCCGCTCGCCGAGAGCGGCATCATCGGCACCGCCATCGGCCTGGCCATGCGCGGCTACCGGCCGGTGTGCGAGATCCAGTTCGACGGCTTCATCTACCCGGGCTTCGACCAGATCGTCAGCCAGCTGGCCAAGATGCACGCCCGCTCCGACGGCACGGTGAAGGTGCCGGTGACGGTGCGCGTGCCGTTCGGCGGCGGCATCGGCGCGGTGGAGCACCACAGCGAGAGCCCGGAGGCGTACTTCGCCCACACTGCGGGCCTGAAGGTCGTCGCCTGCTCGAACCCGGTCGACGCGCACTTCATGGTCCAGCAGGCCATCGCCAGCGACGACCCGGTGCTCTTCTTCGAGCCCAAGCGCCGCTACTGGGAGAAGGCCGAGGTGGATGTCACGGCCGACCCGGCCTCGTTCGACCCGCTGTGGTCGGCGCGGGTCGTCCGCGAGGGCACGGACGCGACGCTGCTCGCCTACGGCCCCATGGTGAAGACCTGCCTCGACGCCGCCACGGCCGCCGAGGAGGACGGCCGCAGCCTGCAGGTCGTCGACCTGCGCTCGCTGTCGCCGCTGGACTGGCCGACCATCACCGACGCCGTCCGGCGCACCGGCCGCGCGCTCGTCGTGCACGAGGCGCCGACCAACCTGGGGCTGGGGTCGGAGATCGCGGCCCGGCTGTCCGAGGAGCTCTACTACGAGATGGAGGCGCCCGTGCTGCGCGTCGGCGGCTTCGACGTCCCGTACCCGCCGTCGCGGGTGGAGGAGGAGTACCTCCCGGACCTCGACCGCGTCCTGTTCCACGTCGACCGCTCGCTGGCGTACTGATGAGCGGGCAGCGGGTCCGGACGTTCAACCTCCCCGACCTCGGCGAGGGCCTCACCGAGGGCGAGATCCTGCAGTGGATGGTCTCGGTCGGCGACACCGTCACGCTCAACCAGCCGATCGTCGAGGTGGAGACCGCCAAGGCCGCGGTCGAGGTGCCCTCGCCGTTCGCCGGCGTGGTGCTCGAGCTGCACTCCGAGGCCGGCACCACGGTCGACGTCGGCGCGCCGATCATCACCTTCGACACCGACCCGTCGGCCGGCCCGCTCGAGGGCGCGGCGGCGAGCCCGGCCGCCGGGGCGGCCGCCAACCCGGTCGAGTCGGCCGCGCCGCGGCACGCGTCGTCGTCCGGCACGCCGTCGGAGGTGGCCGCCGACACCGTGCCGGCCGCCGCGGCGGCGCTCGTCGACGACACCGCCGAGCTGCGCGCGTCCGAGCCCGGCATGGTCGGCAGCCTCGCCCCGAAGGCCGAGGCCGGCGCGAAGGAGGAGGGCGCGCTCATCGGCGAGGTCGGCCCCACCGGCCGCACCGCCACCCTGGTCGGCTACGGGCCGCGCTCGGTCACCGCCAAGAGGCGGCCGCGCAGCACGCCGGCCCCTGCGCCGGCCGAGCCGTCGACGCCCTCGCGCGTGATCGCCGTCGAGGCCGCCCGGCACGCGGAGACGCGCGCGTCGGAGGTCAAGGCCAAGCCACCGGTCCGCAAGCTCGCCAAGGACCTCGGCGTCGACCTGTCCTCGGTCCGCGGCTCCGGCCCGGACGGCACCATCACCCGCGCCGACGTCGAGGCAGCGGCCGGCGGCACGCCGCAGCAGCAGCCCGCGGCTCCCGCACCCGCCGTCGACCCGTCGACCCGCGAGCGCCGGGTGCCGGTCAAGGGGGTCCGCAAGCTCACCGCCGAGGCGATGGTGGGCAGCGCGTTCACCGCGCCGCACGTCACCGAGTTCCTCACCCTCGACATGACGCCGACGATGGAGCTGCGCCGGCAGGTCGCCGCGATGCCGGAGTTCGCCGGCGTGAAGGTCACGCCGCTGCTCTTCGTCGCCAAGGCGCTGCTGCTGGCGGTGGCCCGCAACCCGGAGATCAACAGCTCCTGGGACGAGGCGGCGCAGGAGATCGTCGTCAAGGACTACGTGAACCTCGGCATCGCCGCGGCCACCCCGCGCGGGCTCATGGTGCCGAACGTCAAGGACGCCGACACCCTGTCCCTCGTCGACCTCGCCCGGGCGCTGCAGGACCTCACCGAGACGGCCAAGGCGGGCAAGACCCCGCCGGCCGACATGCAGGGCGGCACGATCACCATCACGAACGTGGGGGTGTTCGGCGTGGACAACGGCACGCCGATCCTCAACCCCGGAGAGGCGGCGATCCTGTGCTTCGGCGCGGTGCGGCCGATGCCGTGGGTGCACGAGGGCGAGATCGCCGTGCGGCAGGTGACGCAGCTGGCGCTGTCGTTCGACCACCGGATGGTCGACGGCCAGCTCGGGTCGCAGTTCCTCGCCGACGTCGGCCGGGTGCTCGCCGACCCGGCGACGGCGCTCGTCTGGGGCTAGTGCGACCGGTATGACGCAGGCCACCTGCCGGGACGAGCAACCCGTCCCGGCGGGCCGGCGTCCTCGTGGAGGACCCCCACCTCGAGGAGAGCCCGTTGCGCGCCGCCGTCCTGGTGCCCCTGCTCGCTGCCGCCGCCCTCGCCGCGGGAGGCGCGGGCGCCGTCCTGTCCTCCGGCGCCGACCCGGCCCTCGCCCCGGTGCGCAGCAGCGCCCCGGTGGGCGAGGTGGGCCACGACGAGGGCCCGGGCACGGAGACCGTCCCCACCGGCGAGGTGGGGCACGACGAGGGCCCCGGCACCGACCGCCTGCCGACCGGCGAGGTCGGCCACCCGGAGGGCCCGGGCACCGAGTAGCCGGCGCTACGCCAGGGCGGCGAGGTCCTGCACGACGGCGTCGGTGTGCGCGAGCACCCGCTCGGCCAGCGCCCGGTCGTCGTCGGAGGCGCCGGAGGCGTCGGTGAGCACCTGCTTGGCCTCCTGCACGGTGGCCAGCGCGTTGCGCAGCAGCCCGTCGAGGCCGAGCCGGACGAGCTCCTCGCCGGCCGCGGCGCGGACCGCCTCGAGCTCGCCCGCCGCCAGGGCCG
>DATMKB010000139.1:0-3440 GCA_035553635.1 Mycobacteriales bacterium | reverse complement strand
GGTGAGCTCCTTCACGGCGTCCTTGAAGCCCTCGGCGAGCACGACGTCGTGGTCGACCCGGTCGGCGGCGACCGCTTCACCGACTCGCTGCGCTGCCTGGCGCGCGAGGGCCGGCTGCTCGTCGTCGGCTTCACCGAGGGGTCGATCCCCGAGGTGAAGGTCAACCGGCTCCTGCTCAACAACGTGTCGGTCGTCGGCGTCGGCTGGGGCGCGTTCTTCCTCGCCGACCTGCCGTACCTGCAGGAGCAGTGGCGCGACGTGCTGCCGATGCTCGAAGCGGGCAAGCTGGACCCGCCGATCGGCAGCGTGCACCCGCTCGAGCAGGCCGCCGAGGCGCTGCGCGAGATCGACGAGCGGCGCGCCCAGGGGAAGGTCCTGCTCAAGGTCCGCTGACGCGGGACCTCCGGCCCTGTCGCGGCCGGCGGCCGGCGGGCAGGCTCGGCGGCGTGCTCCGGCTCGCTCCTGCCCTCACCCGCTCCGCCCTCGGCAACGCCCGCGCGGCCTGCGCCGCCCTCGGCCTCGCGCGCGAGGACCGCGCGTCCGTGGCGGGCGGCCTGCGGGTGCTCGACGAGGACGAGTGCCTCGCGCTGCTGGCCCGGCGCACCGTCGGCCGGCTGGCCTACGTCGCGCGCGCGGGCGTCCCCGACGTCACGCCGGTCAACTACCTGCTCGACGGGCGGGACGTCCTGGTGCGCAGCGCCCCGGGGCCCAAGCTGCAGGCCGCCGAGCGCGGCGACGTCGTCGCCTTCGAGGTCGACGACCTGGAC
The DNA here is from genome assembly GCA_035553635.1 of Mycobacteriales bacterium. Lineage (GTDB taxonomy): Bacteria > Actinomycetota > Actinomycetes > Mycobacteriales > SCTD01 > DATLGD01. The sequence continues at coordinate 2,673 of DATMKB010000139.1, read as the reverse complement.
GAGGACGCGCAGGCCGGGTGGAGCGTCGTGCTCGTCGGGCGGGCGCGCCGCCTGTCGGCGGCCGAGGCGGCACGGACCCCGGCCCCCGTGCCGTGGTCGGACGGCGTCCGGCGGCACGTCGTGCGCATCTCCCCGACGCGCATCACGGGGCGCGCCCTGGCCTGACCCCTCAGGTCCGGCCGCCCCGCGCCGATCGTGACGACGTGGGAGACGGCCGTCGCGACGCCATGCTCCCGGGCGTCGAGGCGGCGTCCGGCCTGCTCGCCGCGCTCTACGCCGGGCTCGCGGTGCTGCACCACCTCGTGGCGCCGGCCGCGCTGCGCCCGGCGCTGTCCGCGATGGCCGGCGCCACCGCCGCCGTCTGCCTGTCGGTCTGGCTGCTCGTGCGCCGCGGGCTGCCCGCGCGCCTGGCGCCGCACGCCGCGGGGGTGCTCGGGCTGCTCGCCGCCGCGAACAGCCTGGTGCACCTGGCCCTGACCCGCGACCCCCTGCAGGCGAGCAACGTCATGCTGGTGCTCGTGGGCGTCGGCGCCGTCGTCGACGACGGCCGCTGGGCCGCCGGCCTCGGCGCGCTGTGCGGAGGGGGCGTGCTCGCCGTCGCCGCGACCTCCCCGCCCGACCCGGCCTGGGTGCACTTCAGCGTCGGGCTGCTGCTCGCCGCGGTGCTGGCCGTGCTGCTGCGCAGCGTCCGCCAGCGCAGCGCCGAGCGGCTCGACGCCGCCCGCCGCGACGCCGCCCGGCTGGCCACGCACGACGCGCTCACCGGGCTGCTCAACCGGCGCGGGCTCGAGCTCGTCGGGGACCAGATCCTCGCCACCGCCCGGCGCACGGGGCGCGCGGTCGTCCTGCTCTACCTCGACCTCGACGGCCTCAAGCCGGTCAACGACACGCTCGGCCACGCCGCCGGCGACGCCCTGCTCGCCGACGCCGCCCGGCAGCTGGCCGGCGCCTTCCGCGAGGCCGACGCCGTCGCGCGCGTCGGCGGGGACGAGTTCGCCGTGCTGCTGCTCGGCGCCGACCCGGGCAGCACGGACCTGCTGTGCGCCCGGGCCCGCCGGTGCCTGGCCGGGGTCACCGCCAGCGTCGGCGCCGCGGTGGCCCGCGAGGCGGTCGGCTGCTCCCTCGCCGAGCTGCTCGACGTCGCCGACACGCGCATGTACCAGGAGAAGGCGCTCAAGCGCGCGGTCGCACCCGTGCACGTGCCGTCGCCGCGCTGAGCGGTCCGGGACCTCCGGAGCCGCGTCTCGGGCCGTTGGTCCCTGGGAGGGGCACCCCCCGCGGGGCTGTCATGGACGCAGTCGCCGGGCCACCGCGGACCGGCCGCCTCCCAGGAGCCCCCGATGACCGCTCTGCTCGACCGCCCCGCCGCCGCTCTCGACGCGCCGGCCGACCGCACCTCCCGCACCGTCCGCCTGCTGGGCACGCTCGTGCTCGCCGCCGGCCTGCTCATGTCCGCCGCCGGTGCGACCACCTGGGGGCTCGTGCAGAGCTCGCTCGCGGCGGAGAACATCACCGTCGCCGACGACGCCGCCCGGTTCGCCGGGGAGCCCGTGGACGGCCCGCTGACCGCCTGGTACCAGGCCGACATCATCGAGCACCACGCCCTGGCCGCGAGCGACGGCAAGACCTACGCCGAGCTCGACCGCGAGGACCCCCGCCGCGCCGTCGTCATGAACGGCTCGTTCCTGCGGGCCAGCCTGTTCACGTCGATCGTGAGCTTCGGCGTCGCCGCGATGGCCATGGGCCTCGGCCTCGTCCTCGCCGCCGTCGGCTACAGCCTGCGGCGCCTGGCGGTCCGCGCCTGACCGCCCGCACGCTCCGTCGCCGCGGACCCCTGCAGGGGTCCGCGGCGACGGAGTGCTCGGGACTAGTCCCGCCGCACCCGGTGGGTGGTCCCGGAACGGTGCGGGCGACCCATGCAGGGGACGGGTCGTCGGGCCGAGAGTGACCCGTGACCGCGCCCGACCGGTCCCCTGACCCCGGACCTCCTGACCCTGGAGGTCCCGTGCTGGTGCCCGAGTCCCTCGCCGTCCTGGTCCTCGAGGACTCGTCCGCCGATGCAGAGCTCGTCGCCGACGTCCTGCGGGACGTCCTCCCGCAGGCCCGGCTCCTCGGCGCCCGCACGCTCGGCGAGGCGGAGCAGCTGCTCGCCGCGGAGCACGTGGACGTCGCGCTCGTCGACCTGTCCCTGCCGGACGCCGACGGCCTCGCGGTGCTCACCCGGCTGCGGGCAGTGCACCAGGACCTCCCGCTCGTCGTGCTCACCGGGGCCGACGGGCTCGAGACCGCCCGGGCCGCCCTGGCGGTCGGCGCCCAGGACTTCGTCCGCAAGGGGGAGATGAGCGCCTCCCTCCTCGGGCGCGCTGTGCGGTACGCCGTCGAGCGCGCCGGCGCCGGGCGGGCCCTGCGGCAGGCGCAGGGCTGGGCGACGCGCCTGCTCGACGCCCTCGAGGCCCCCACGTGCGCCGTCGACGCCGAGGGCACCGTGACGGCGAGCAACGAGGCCTTCGACCGCGTCGTCGCCGCGCTGCCCGGCCCCCCCACGCCGCTGCCCTACGCCCTCGTCGCCGCCGCGGGGCTGCGGCTCCAGCCGGCCGACGCGGCACGGGTGCTCGACGGCCTCGAGCAGGTGCTCGCCGGCGCCCGGCCGCGGTCCGAGCACACCTGCCCGGT
>DATMKB010000138.1:0-4579 GCA_035553635.1 Mycobacteriales bacterium | reverse complement strand
GGCTGCAGCGTCACGGCGACCTCTGAGCACGGGGGTGAGTCAGCGCTCGTCGGGCTGTGCGTGCGGAGTCAGCGCCGGTCGGCTGCTGACGCCCGGCGGCGGACGACCCAGGTGTCCGAAGTGCAGCGACGCGCTGGGCCGCGGCCCTGAGCAGCCGGGCCCCGTGCGACGTCGCCCGATCAGTGCTCCTGCCGCCGCAGGAGCGTGCGCCGGTGCGCCACGTCAGTACCGAGCAGCACCGAGGCCAACAGGAGCCCCAGGATCACCCGACGGGGGTCGCCCGCGAGGACGGAGGCTGCGGTGGCCACCAGGCACAGGGCGAGGAGCCACGGGATCGCTCGCAGCGCGTGCCACCGCACGGCGTCCGCGGCCGCCGGACGACGAGCAGCAGACTCCTCCATGTCCGTCGCGTCCCCGGGCGCTGCGTTCCGACACCTGCCTCTCCGTTTCTCCGCGCGGTCGTCACAGGACTGTCGTGGGACAGGGGCAAGATGCAGTCGTGGGACAGGTCCGACGGGACGTGCCGTCGCGCGTCGCGGTCGCACTCCTGGCAAGCGGTGTGCTGGGCATGGCGGGGGTGCTGCTGTACGCCGTCGGGCGGCACGGCCTGGGCGTCGCCTCCGTGGTCCTGGGCCTCGGCCTGCTGGGTCTCAGCGTCGGCGGCCGCGAGCAGCTGCCTCGTCCCGACCATGTCCCTCACGGCGCGGTGGCATCGGGACGGCGGCATCGGAACGGGCGCTGGTCGTGAGCGCTTGGCCGCAACTGCTCGTGGCGGTCCTCGTGGCACCGGCGGCGGTGCTGCTCGTGCGTCGGCTGTTCACCTGGATCGACGAGTCAGCGGAGTACGAGCGCGAACTACGGGACCTGCAGGCACTCGGTCTGCGAGAGGTGGACGACCACAGCGTGCGCTGGTGGGTGTGGCGGCTGCGCACCCGTCCCTCGGCGGTGGCGGAGTACCGGCGACGGCATCGTTAGCCGCGCGGGGTCGACTACCGCCAGTGCTCGTCCTGGGGAGGGCGGCCCGGCCGGCCGGTGAGCCGGCGACGGATGATGGCGGTCCCACCTGCGGGCGGGCTGCTCACGGATCTGCGGACCGCGGGATCACGACAGGCGTCGGGGACTGCCATGCGCCGGTCAACCGCCGGTACGTGGGCGCACGGAGGGGACCTGGTGGCACGACGCACCACGCGGCACGCCGCTGTCTCGGCTGCGGACCAAGGTCGTAGGTCCGACGCTGTCCCGCCTTGGGCGCTCGTCGGTGTGGAGGGAGCCGGCCGGTCTGGTCGTTGGTCCTGCCGACGTCGGCTGTCAGCGGGTGTTCAACAGGACCACGAAGAAGGAGCTGAGCGTCAGGACGAGGACGACTCCGACCGAGGCCCGGACGACATGCCGTCGCCAGCTTGAGGCTGCGTTTCCGGCTCGCGCGTAGGCGCTCAACTGGGCGATCTCGCCCTCGACGGTGTACTGCCCCGCCCCGTCGGCGTCGCTTGCGTTCCAGCCCCGGCTCGACATGAAGGGGACTGTCCCCGAGCGAGGAGTGGACGCACTACTCCGTTCGGATGATTCGCCCGTACCTCGCACGACGGCCAAATGCCGCGCGGGTCCTAGCGTCCCGGACCGCCCGCCGGGACGCGAGGTCCTGGCACGGGCGATCCCGGCTGATCACCGATCCCAAAGAGACCGAGGTCCCAGCGTGCCTCTTGCGCGCTTCAGCGCGTGCCGCTGCTCGAGCCGCTGCAACTCGACCGGGTCGTCGGCCTGGGCGATGTCGCCGGCGTCCGCTCGGAGCTCCGCGGCTGGTTCCGGCCCGGGCAGGTCGACGAGCGCGCGCTGGCCGAGCTCGACCAGATCGTCACCGAGTTGGTCGAGAACGCCGTCGAGCACGCCTACGGCGCAGCAGCGCGGTCAACGTCGAGGACGACCTCCCGCCGACGGCGTCCTGACGCTGCGGGTGGCCGACCAGGGGCCGTGGCGCACGCCGAACGGCCACCAGGGGCGCGGGGTCGGCCTGGCGCTGGTCGAGCAGCTGGTCACCGCCCTGGCGATCGGGCACGAGCGGGGCACCGAGTTCACCGTCCGGTGCCGCCCGTGGAAGCGGTCGCACAGCACGGTCCCTCGGCACCCGAGTCGGACCGCACCGTGGCCGACGTGTGCGTGCAGGAGCGGGACGGCCAGAACGTCCTGCGCCTCACCGGGCCCGTGGGTGCTGCGCTGATCGACGAGCTCACGAAGCACCTGAGGCTGTGCACCCGGCCCGGAGCACCGGACCTCGTCGTCGACTTCGACAACGTGACCATGCTGTCGAGCACCACGATCAGCGCCCTTCGCACGAGCCTGCGGCGTGCCGCGGAGTCGGGCGTCCAGGCCAGCGTCCGCTGCCAGCCCGGCACCGCCGCCCAGCAGGTGCTCTCCCTCGCGGCCGTCCCGACCGTCAAGCAGGACGAGCCCCTGGGCACCTGATCCACCACAGCTGCCGGTGCGGCTCCGCGCGGACACTGTCCCCACCGCGCAGCGGCAGCTGCCGAGCTAGATGACGGCAGACCGACGAGGAACCACTTCTTCGACGGCGCGTACTACCCGGTGCTCGACGCCACGGTCGGCCTGCCGTACGGCCTCTACGTGCACGGCGGCAGCGACACCACCGGCGCCGTGCGGTCGGTCGAGAGGGTGGTGACGGGTCTGCAGTGGCGCGCCGTCGCGGCGCCGGTCTCCGTGTCCGGCCCGGTCGACCGGCCGGCGCTCGACGCCTGCGCCGACCTCGCCGCGACGGTGGCGGCGCACCTGCTCCAGCCGTACTAGCCGCGCACCACCGTCAGCAGCAGGACGGCGGCGTTGTACAGCGCGTGCACGCCGATGCCCGGGCCCAGCCGGCCGGTGCGGCGCGCGAGCACGCAGAGCCCGAGGCCGAGCACGCTGATCGACACGACGACGAAGACGGCGCCGACCTCGAGCACCTGCACGTGCAGCACCGCGAAGAACAGCGTCGAGACGACGGCGGCCGGCCAGAAGCCCAGGCGGAGCATCAGGCCGCGCAGCGCGACGCCGCGGAACAGGACCTCCTCGACGAGCGGCGCGACGCTGACGGTGAGCACCGACAGCAGGAGCAGCGCCGGCAGCGGCTGGTCGAGCAGGACGTCGACGTTGGTCTGCGGCTCGACGTCGCGCAGCGGCGGCACGAGCGCGAGCAGGAGCGTCAGCGCGGCGGTCTGCGCGAGCACGAGCCCGACGGTCCAGCCGACGATGCGCCAGGCGTCCGACCACTCGGGCAGGTCGGCGCCGAGGGCGGCGCGCCAGCCGCCGGACTGCCGCACCGGCCGGCGGGACACGAGCAGCGCCAGCCCCACCAGCGCGGCGCTGGCGACGAGCAGCACCACGGGCTCGGGCAGCCGCAGCCCGGCGCCGACGACCACCGTGCCGGCGGCGGCCACCGCGGGCACGGCCACCACGGCGAGCACGGCGTCGCGGACGCCCCACGTGCGGTCCGGCTGCTCCCGGAGCTCGGCGATGCGCGCGTCGAGCGGCGGAGCAGGCATGCTTCGACGCTACGAGGCGTTGGTCCCGGCGGACCGCGCCGCACCCCGCGCCGCTGATCGGAGGCCCTCACCGTGCTCGACCCGCGCGAGCTGTTCGAGGTCGAGCCCGACCTGCCCGCCCTGGACGGCGTCGTCCTCGTGCAGGCGCTGGACGGCTTCGTCGACGCCGGCGCGGCCAAGCGCCTGGCCCGCGAGCACCTGCTGCTCGGCGGCTCGCGCGTCGTCGCCCGCTTCGACGCCGACCAGCTGCACGACTACCGGGCCCGGCGCCCGCTCATGGTCTTCGCCGAGGACCACTGGGAGAGCTACGCCGACCCGCAGCTGGCCGTCCACCTCGTCGACGACGCCGCCGGCACGCCGTTCCTCGTGCTCGCCGGCCCGGAGCCCGACGTGCAGTGGGAGCGCTTCGTCGCGGCGGTGCAGCTGCTCGTGGAGCAGCTCGGCGTCCGCCTCACGGTCGGCCTCAACAGCATCCCGATGGCGGTGCCGCACACCCGGCCGGTGGGCGTCATCGGCCACGGCAGCCGGCCGGAGCTCGCCGGCGACGGCGACCGCTGGGTGGGCACCGTCCAGGTGCCCGGCACCGCGGGGCACCTCCTCGAGCACCGGCTGGCGCAGGCCGGCCGCGACAGCGCCGGCTTCGCCGTCGCGGTCCCGCACTACCTCGCCGACACCGAGTACCCGGCGGCGTCGGTGGTGCTGCTCGACAGCCTGGCCTCGCTGACCGGGCTCTCGCTGGTCACCGACGACCTCGTCGACTCCGCCCTGCGCACCCGGCAGGCCCTGGACGCCCAGATCGCTGAGAGCCCTGAGGTCGCGGCGGTGGTCTCGGCGCTGGAGCAGCAGTACGACGCCTTCCAGGCCGGCCGCGAGCGGAGCCTGCTGGGCTCCGACGGCGGCAACCTGCCGACCGCCGACGAGCTCGGCGCCGAGCTCGAGCGGTTCCTCGCCGAGCAGGGCCGGGACGAGGGGCCGTCCTGACGGTCCGGCTCGAGGGCCTGCACGCCGTCAAGCACGCGCTGCGCTTCGCGCCGGACCTCGTCGAG
>DATMKB010000137.1:0-2508 GCA_035553635.1 Mycobacteriales bacterium | reverse complement strand
GGCCGGCACCGCGGCCGGCGCCTGCGCGGCCGGCTGGGCGGGCTCGGCCGGCTGCGCGGGCTCAGCAGGTGCTGCGGGCTGCGCGGGCGCGGGGGCCTCGACGTCGACGCTGGCGGCGCCCCGGTCCATGCGCACGCCCTGGCCGGGCTCGCCGCCCTGGCAGGCGACGGCCGCGACCTGGCGGCGGCCCGGCGCGTCGTGCGACACCTCGACGGCGAGCGGCGCGGCGGAGGCGCCGGGGGCCAGGCCCGCGGCGAGCTCGCAGGACAGCTCCTCGAGGACGCAGGTCCAGCCCTCGGCGGCGCGGACGGCCACGGCGCGGCTGCCTGCGGGCAGGTCGAGGGTGAGCCGGACGGCCGGCGCCCCGGTGCTGCCCGTGTTGCGCAGGCTCACCGTCCAGGTGGCGGGCGTGCCGGCGGTGGCCCGGGCCGGGCCGGCGACGCCGACGGCGAGGTCGGCGGGGACGTGCTCGGACGGCGTGCCGTCGGCGGGCCGGTCGGTGGCCGGGTCCGGGGACCCGCCGGACGGGTCGGCGGACGCGGCGGCGGGCACGGCGAGGGCGCCGAGCAGCAGCGGGACGGCGGCGCCGAGGGCGGCGAGCCGGGCTGCGGGTCGAGGGCGGTGCACGGGCGGGTCCGTCCGGTCGGCACGCGGGGGCGTGCGGGCTCCGGTCAGTCGGTCTCGCCACTGGCTCCCCGGACGGTCTAGGCGACCGCGTGTCTCCGTGCGCCGCGCCCCGGGAGGGGCGGCCGGCGTCGGTGAGGACCGTCCGGATCATCGCTCCTGGCCGTGCGGCTGGCGGCCGCAGGGTCAGTCGTGCGGGTGGGTCAGGGAGGTGCTACGGGGGATGGTGCACGACAGGCACGGATCTGTCCATCACCCTCTGTGACTAGCTGTCCGACAGCCCGTGACGGTCAGGTCGGTCAGCCGGTCAGGTCGGTCAGCCGCTCAGGCTTCGGCGAGCGCGATGGTGTCCTCGACCTCGCGCTGCCGGGCGACGAGCTCGCGCTTCTCGCGGTCGAGCGCCTCGGCGATGTCCTCGTCCTGCTGCATGAGCGCGGCGAGGTCGACGCCCGCCATGTCGAGCACGCCCATGTCGGCGTACGCCTTCTGCACCTTCTCGCCCCACAGGCCGATGTCCTTGACGCACGGCACGATGCGGCTGAACAGCAGCGACTGGTAGAGCGTGAAGTAGGGCGAGGTCTCGACCGCCTCCATGCAGGCCTTCACGTCGAGGCCCATGTTCTCCCAGACCTCCTGCATCTTGAACCGGTCGCGCATGAGGTGGCAGCCCTCGACGACGAAGTCCTCCCGCTCGGCCCGCTCCTTGCTCGTCAGCTCCGCGTAGTAGTCGCGCAGCGCCAGCCGGCCGAAGGCCACGTGCCGGGCCTCGTCCTGCATGACGTAGGCGAGGATCTGCTTGGGCAGCGGCTTGGCCGTCATGTCGCGCAGCAGGCCGAAGGCGGCGAGCGCCAGGCCCTCGATGAGCACCTGCATGCCGAGGTAGGGCATGTCCCAGCGGCTGTCGGACAGCGTGTCGTCGAGCAGCGCCTTGAGGTGCGGGTTGATCGGGTAGAGCAGCTGCACCTTCTCCTGCAGGAAGCGCGCGTAGGTCTCGGCGTGCCGGGCCTCGTCCATGGTCTGGGTGGCCGCGTAGAACTTGCTGTCGAGGTCGGGCACCGACTCGACGATCTTCGCGGAGCAGATCATCGCGCCCTGCTCGCCGTGCAGGAACTGGCTGAACTGCCAGGCGGTGAGGTGCTGCGACAGCTCGCCCTGCGCCTTCTCGTCGTTCTCGAAGCGGCGCCACTGGTCGGTGCCGTAGATGGAGATGGTCTCGACCGGCAGGCCCAGGACGTCGTGCGGGTCGACCTCGACGTCCCAGTCGATGCGGTGGACCTGGTCCCACTGCTTGTCCTTGCCCTTCTGGTACAGCGACAGCAGCCGGTCGCGGCCGTCGTCGTACTCCCAGGTGAAGCGCGACGCGCCCTGCATCTCGACGTCCCACGTGGCGTGCTCGACCGGGACGGTGTACAGCTCGTGCGTGCTCATCGGGCACCTTCCTCGGGCAGGGGCAGCAGCCGCTCGACCAGCCGGGCGACGTCGGAGGCGACCTGGTCCGGGCGGCCGCCCGGCAGGACGAGGTGGGAGACCACGAGCCGCGTGACGGCGTCGGCCACGAGCCGCACGTCGTCCGGGGGCAGCGCCGGCCAGCGCTCGAGGAGGTCGGCGGCGCAGCGCTCCGCGGCCGCCGCGTGCAGGACCTCCGCGCGGGTGGTCAGGTAGGGCAGCAGGTCGCCGGCGTCGTCGGTGAGCACGGCCTTGAGCAGCGGGTTCGACGCGGCGGCGGTCAGGGTGTGCTCGACGCCGGCGCGCACGGACGCCGCGGGGGTGGCGTGGTCGGCCGACCGGGCGGCCTCGGCGTCGTCGGCGTAGCGCTGCGCCTCGCGCAGGGCGAGGGCCTGCGCGAGGCCGTCCTTGCTGCCGAACTCGTAGTAGAGGGTCTGC
>DATMKB010000136.1:0-3582 GCA_035553635.1 Mycobacteriales bacterium | reverse complement strand
GACGCGGCGCTGCGCGTGGAGATGCGCGAGCTCGTGCGCCGCGTGCAGCAGGAGGTCGGCGTGACGACGCTGTTCGTCACCCACGACCAGGAGGAGGCCGTGGTCGTCGCCGACCGCGTCGCGCTCATGCTCGACGGCCGGTTGCAGCAGTACGACGTGCCGCAGGCGTTCTACGAGCGGCCCGCGTCGCTGCGCGTCGCCCGCTTCTTCGGCTCCGCGAACGCCCTCGACGGCGTCGTGCGGGACGGCGTGTTCACGTCCGGGCCGGTGCGCGTGCCGGTCGCGGCGCCCGACGGGCCGGGCGTGCTCGTCCTGCGTCAGGAGGCGGTGCGCGTGGTCGGTGCGGACGAGGAAGGCCTCGACGCCGTGGTGGTCCGCACCGCGTACACCGGCACCGCCGTGCGCGCCTGGGTCGACGCCGGCGGCACCGAGCTCGCGCTCGTCGTCGAGCCGACGCGGCGGCTGGCGGGCGGCGACCGGCTGCGCGTGCAGCTGCCGGCGGAGCACTGCACGGTGCTGCCGCCGGACGGGCTCAGCGCCCCCTGAGCGCGGCGAAGAAGTCGCCCCACACGGCGTTGCGGTTGACGCCGGTGGCCTCGCGCATCACGTGCCGGTCCGGGCCCGCGTCCACCCAGCGCAGGTCCTCCGACAGCGACGGCGTCGGCACGACGTGCGTCGACAGCCACGACGGCTCCACGACCCACGCCACGTTGACGAGGTCCCACATGATCTTCGAGCTGCCGGGCGTCGTGGTGATGTGCCGGTTGGTCAGGCACAGCTCGTGCAGCGCGTCGCCGACCGGGCCGGTGCCCTTCACGTGGGCCTCGAGCTCCGGCAGGCTGATGCGCAGGTGCTCGCCGACGTAGTAGCCGGGCAGGTAGACGAGCGGGACGCCCGACTCGAGCAGCACGCGGCTGGCGTGCAGGTCCTGCGCCATGTTGAACGACGTGTTCGGGTGCGGCCAGAACGACGGGTAGGCGCTCGTCCAGACGACGACGACGCGCTCGCGGATGCTCGGGTCGACGAGCACGGCGCTCGCCAGGTTGGTCGCCGCGCCGATGCCCAGCACGTGCAGCGGGCCCTCGCGGTCCTCGTGCGCCAGCGCGATGAGGCTGTCGACGGCGTCGCTGCGCACCGGGGTCTCGGGGTCCGGCATCATCTGCCGGGCGCCGTCGACGACGGGCACGTCGACGCCCACGAGCGCCGTCATGCGCCGGCACTCCTCGGCGGCCAGCAGCATCCCCTCCTCGGCCGTCACCGAGCGGATGGTGTCGGCCCGCACGCCCATCGCGGCGACGTCGGCGCGGTCGACGTCGGTGAGGAAGGCCGGCTCCTCGAGCAGCTGCCGGCCGAAGGAGTACGGGCACGCGTGCAGCGCCCGCACGTCGACCCGCTCGGGCCGCAGCAGCGCCCAGACGATGGCCAGCTGGTCGTCGACCTCGTTGGTGGCGTCGGTGTCGATGACGACCTCGACGCGGCCGGACGGCGGTAGCAGCAGGCGCTCGCGAAGGGCGGGGTCGAGCGGGGGGAACGGCACGGGGGTCCTCTCTACAGGCGGGTGACGACGTGCTTGAGGCGCGTGTAGTCGCGCAGGGAGTAGGCCGACAGGTCGCTGCCCCAGCCCGACGACGCGTAGCCGCCGTGCGGCATCTCCGTCGCCAGCACGGAGTGGCAGTTCACCCACACCGCGCCGAAGTCCAGCGCCCGGGCCGCCCGGGCCGCGCGGGCGGCGCTCGTCGTCCAGACGCTGGCGGCCAGCCCGTAGGCGGTGTCGTTGGCGGTGCGGAGCGCGTCGTCCTCGTCGGCGACGCGCTGCACGGTGACCACCGGCCCGAACACCTCCTCGGTGGCGAGCTCGTCGCCCTGGCGCACGCCGGCGACGACGGTCGGCGGGAAGAAGTACCCCGCGCCCGGCAGCGGCGCGCCGCCCGCGACGACCTCGGCGTGCGGTGCGCGCCGCTCCACCAGCCCGGCGACGCGGCCGAGCTGGTCGGCGCTGATGAGGGCGCCGTACTGGGCGCCGTCGTCGTCCGGCCGGCCGGTGCGTCGGGCCTGCGCCCCGGCGGCCAGCCGCGCGACCAGCTCGTCGTGCACGCCGGGGGTGGCAAGCACCTTCGTCGGCGCCGTGCACGACTGGCCGGCGTTGTAGTAGCCGACGTCGAGGATGCCCTGCACCGTGAGGTCGAGGTCGCAGTCGTCGTGCACCAGCACGGGGGCCTTGCCGCCGAGCTCCAGGTGCAGCCGCTTGAGCGTCGCCGCCGACGACGCGACCACCTCCTTGCCCGCGCGCACGCTGCCCGTCAGCGCGACCATCGCCGGCACGGGGTGCTCGACCATCAGGCGCCCGGTGCCGCGGTCGCCGCAGACGACGTTGAGCACCCCGGGCGGCAGCACCTCGGCGGCGAGCTCGGCCAGCAGCAGCGGGGTGACCGGCGTCGTCTCGGCGGGCTTGAGCACCACCGTGTTGCCGGCGGCGACGGCCGGCGCCCACTTCCAGGTCGCCATCATGAGCGGGTAGTTCCACGGAGTGACCTGCGCGACCACGCCGATCGGCTCGCGCCGCAGCACGCTCGTGTGCCCGGGGGAGTACTCGCCGGCCGCCAGGCCCTCCGGCACCCGGGCGGCGCCGGCGCTGAACCGCACGACGTCGACGACGTGCGGCACCTCCGCGCGCATCTGCGTCCGCGGCTTGCCCGTGTTCCGGCACTCGGCGGCGACGAACTGCTCGGCCCGCTCCTCCAGCCGGCGGGCCACCTCGAGCAGCAGGCGCATCCGCTCGGCGGGCGGGGTGTCGCGCCAGCCGGGGAAGGCGGCGGCGGCGGCCCCGAAGGCGGCGTCGAGGTCCTCGCGCCCGGCCACCGGCGCGGTGTCGTACTGCTGGCCGGTCGCGGGGTCGACGACGGGGGTCGTCCCCTCCGAGCGGGGGGCCTGCGGGGCGCCGCCCCAGTGGTGCTGCAGCACGTCGCGACCCTAGGCGGCGGGCGCCGCGGCCGCTCGCCCGGTTCCGGGCCGGGGTGGTGCAGGCGCCTCGCCCGGCAGCCGGGGCGCCGAGATCAGCGCTCCGCCGGGGCCAGCAGCGCCTGCACCGCGGCGCGGTCGACCTTGTCGTTGCGCCCGCGCGGCAGGTCGTCGACGACGCGCAGCGGTCGCGGCACGGCGTGCGCGCCGAGGGCGTCGCGCACGGCGCGCTGCAGCGCCAGCGGGTCGACCTCGGCCCCCGGGAGCGCCACCACGGCCGCCGCCACCGCCTCGCCGCCCACGCGCGACGGCACGCCCACCACGGCGGCGTCGGCGAGGACGCCGGTGGCGAGCAGCGCCCGCTCGACCTCGGCGGGGAAGACGTTGACGCCGCCGCGGATGACCAGGTCGACCGCGCGGCCGGCGACCGACAGGTAGCCCTCGGTGTCGAGCCGGGCGAGGTCGCCGGTGCGCAGCCAGCCGTCGTCGGTCACGGGGGCCACGTCGGGCTCCCAGTAGCCGGGGGTGACCGTGGGCGAGCTCTGGGTGCGCTCGCCCACGGTCACCCCCGGCTACTGGGAGCCCGACGTGGCCCCCGTGACCGACGACGGCTGGCTGCGCACC
>DATMKB010000135.1:0-6230 GCA_035553635.1 Mycobacteriales bacterium | reverse complement strand
CCTGGGAGGAGCTCGGCTACCGCATCCGGTTCGAGGCCCACCCGGGCGGCTCGACGACGACCGGCGCGGGCTCCACCGGCACTGCGGTCTCCACCGGCGCGGGTGCCGGCAGGACCGGGACGACCGCCTCGCGCACCGGCGCGCTGCCCCGCGCCGGCACCAGCGGCAGCGCCAGCGCCGCCGGGGCCGCGCGGGCGACCGGCCGCTCGGCGGCCGTGCGCACCGAGGGCACCGACAGGACGGCGACCGCCAGCACCACGGCCAGGGCCAGCGCGGTGGCGCGCGCGCCCTCGGGCAGCCGGCGGTCGCGCACGGCGGTCCTCCCCCGGGCGGCTGCTGGGAGTGCCGCCCGCGGAGTGCTTCCACCTGCGGCCCTGCGGTTCCTGTCGGCCGATCGGGTGAACGGCGGCCTAGTCGGTGACCGCCACCTGCCGCGCGGCGTCGGGGCCGCGCTCGAGCAGCACGGCCAGGCCGGCGTCGTCGAGGCGCGGCACGCCGAGCTTGACCGCCTTCTCGTACTTGCTCGCCCCGGGGTCGGCGCCGACGACGACGAAGTCGGTCTTCTTCGAGACGCTGCCGACGACCTTGCCGCCGAGCGCCTGCACGGCCTCGGTGGCGCCGTCGCGGCTGTAGCCCGTCAGGGTGCCGGTGACCACGACCGTGACGCCCTCGAGCGGCCGCGGCCCCTCGTCCTCGCCGGCGTCGTCGGCGAGCACCGCCCCGGCCCGCCGCCACTTGTCGACGACGTCGCGGTGCCAGTCGACGGCGAACCAGTCGACCACCGCCTGGGCGACCACGGGGCCCACGCCCTCGACGGCGGCGAGCTCCTCGGCGGTGGCGCGCTCGATGCGCTCGAGCGAGCGGAACTCGCGCGCGAGGTCGCGGGCGGTCGGCGCGCCGACGTGCCGGATGCTCATCGCCACGAGCCAGCGCCACAGCGGGCGGCCCTTGACCTCCTCGAGGCTGCCGAGCAGCTGGCGGGCGGCGGCGGACAGCGCGCCGCCCTTGGTCGTGTAGAAGGCGCTGGTCGACAGCGCGGCCTCGTCGAGCAGCAGCACGTCGCCCTCGTCCTGCACGAGGCCCTGCTCGGTGAGGCTGCGCGCCGCCTCGTAGCCCAGGCCCTCGATGTCGAGCGCCGCGCGGCTGGCCATCGCGAACACGCGCTCGCGCAGCTGCGCGGGGCAGGAGCGGGCGTTCGGGCAGCGCAGGTCCTTGTCGCCCTCGCGCATCTGCCGCAGGGGCGTCCCGCACTCGGGGCACTCGCGCGGCATGACGAACTCCCGGACGGCGTCGGTGCGCAGCGCCAGCACCGACCCGACGACCTCCGGGATGACGTCACCCGCCCGGCGCACCACGACGGTGTCGCCGATGCGCACGTCCTTGCGCCGCACCTCGTCCTGGTTGTGCAGGGTGGCGGTGCTGACGGTGACGCCGCCGACGTGCACCGGCTCGAGCATGGCGAACGGCGTGGCGCGACCGGTGCGGCCGACGCTGACCGTGATGTCGCGCAAGGTCGTGGTGGCCTCCTCCGGCGGGTACTTGTGCGCGATCGCCCACCGCGGGGCGTTGCTCGTGGCGCCGAGCCGCCGCTGCAGCGGCACGCTGTCGACCTTGACGACGACGCCGTCGATCTCGTGCTCGACGTCGTGCCGGTGCTCGCCCCAGCGCGCGATGTAGGCGAGGACGCCGTCGAGGTCGTCGTGCACCTCGGCGCGGCTGCTCACCGGCAGGCCCCAGCGGGCCAGGCACGCGTACGCCTCCGACTGCGACGCCGGCGTCCAGCCCTCGAGCGCACCCAGGCCGTGCAGCGTCAGGCTGAGCGGACGCGAGGCGGTGACGCGCGGGTCCTTCTGCCGCAGGCTGCCGGCGGCGGCGTTGCGCGGGTTCGCGAACGGCGGCTTGCCGTCGGCGGTGAGCCGCTCGTTGAGCCGCGCGAAGTCGTCGGTGGCGATGAAGACCTCGCCGCGCACCTCGAGCAGCGCCGGGACGTCGTCGCCCTCCAGCCGCTCCGGCACCGAGCGCAGGGTGCGGACGTTCGGCGTGATGTCCTCACCGGTGCGCCCGTCGCCGCGGGTCGCCGCGCGCACCAGGCGGCCGTCCCGGTAGACCAGCGCGACCGCGAGCCCGTCGATCTTCAGCTCGCACAGGTACCGCGGGGCCGCGCCGACGCCCTTCTCCACCCGGCTGGCCCACGCGCGCAGCTCGTCGTCGGTGAAGACGTTGCCGAGGCTGAGCATCCGCTCGAGGTGCTCGACCGCGCGGAAGTCGGTGCTGTAGGTGCCCATCACCTTCTGCGTGGGCGAGTCGGGCGTGCGCAGCGAGGGGTGCGCCTCCTCGACCGCCTGCAGCTCGCGCATGAGCGCGTCGTACTCGCCGTCGCTGACGACGGGGCTGTCGAGCACGTAGTAGCGGAACGCGTGCTCGTCGAGGGTGCGGGACAGCTGCGCGTGCCGGGCACGCACGTCGGCGGGGACGCCGTCGACCACCTCGCTCATGCGCCGACCCTAGGGCCGGGGTGCGACGGCCGCCGTCACGCCAGGTCGTCCAGCCGCGCGCCGGCGGCGCGGACGGCCGACAGCACGTCCCGGGCGCGCGCCGGGCTCGCGCCGGCCAGCCCGCACGACGGCGTCACGGTGACGGCGTCGGGCACCGTCGCGAGGTCGAGCCCGAGGCGCCGCCACAGCGCCACCACGGGCGCGAGCACCTCCTTCTCCGTGCCGGGCGCGGGCCCGACGGCCGGCACCAGCCCGAGCAGCAGCCGCGTGCCGGCCTCGACGGCCTCGCCGAGGGGCTCGTCGTCGTCCGGCGTCAGGAGCAGGGCGTCCAGGCTGACGGCGGCGGCGCCGGCGCGGCGCAGCAGCGGCACGGGCGGGTGCGGCGCGCAGCAGTGCACGACGGTGCCCGGGTGCACCGCGAGGACCCTCTCCAGCACCTGCGCGGCGCGGGCGGCGTCGGGGGCGCGCAGCCGGCCCGCGCCGCTCGCGTTCGGCACCTGGGCGGCCAGCACGGCGGGCAGCGACGGCTCGTCGAGCTGCAGGACGAGCTCGGCGCCGGGCAGCCGCCGGGCGGCGTCGGCGAGGTGCTCGCGCAGGCCCTCCGCGAGGGAGGCGGCGAGGTCGTCGACGGCGCCCGGGTCGGACAGGACCCGCTCGCCGCGCGGCAGCTCCAGCAGCGCCGCGAGGGTCCACGGGCCGGTCGCCTGCAGCTTGACGGCGGGCGGGACGCCGACGGCGTCGGCGACCTCCTCGAGCGCGTCGAGGTCGCGGCGCAGCAGGTCGCGGGCGCGGCGGCCGTCGCGGGACGGCCGCGGCACGAGCCGCCACCCCGAGGGCTGCAGGTCGGCCGGCAGGTCGACGAGCAGCGCCGTGCCGCGGCCGCCGAGGTCGGCGTGGGCGCCCCGGGCCGGCAGCTCGGGCAGGTGCGGGAGCTCGGGCAGCTCCCCGAGCACGACCCGCGCGGCCTCGACCGGGTCGGTGCCCGGCAGGCTGCCGACGCCGGTGGCCCCGGCGCGGATCACGAGGACCGGCGGCGCGGCGCGCGCTTCCTCGGCGCGGTGCCGGTGAGCCAGGCGAGGTCGGCCTCCAGCGCGGCGACGAGCTCCTCGCGCGGGGCGCTCGCGGCGCGCACGGCCACGCTGTAGCGCTGCACCACCTCGAGGTCGGTGAGCCGCACGTCGTCCGCCATGCCCGGAGCCTAGCCAGCGCCGAGCAGCCGCCAGTGCGGGTCTCGGCGCCCGAGCGCCAGCACGCGGCCCGGGTGGGCCAGCGCCAGCTGCACGACGTCGTCGGTGGCGCGGGCCCGGGCCGGCCGCGCCGGGCGCGCGACGCCGGCCTCGCGGCAGGCCGCGCGCAGGCCGGCGGCGTCCTCGACCGCGCACGCGAGCTCGGCCGCCTCGCCGTCGGGCAGCAGGTCGCGCCACACGAGGACGCGGAGCACGCGTCAGGCCAGCGTCGCGCTGCCGAGCACGCGGTCGCCGTCGTAGAGCACGGCGGCCTGGCCGGCGGCGACGCCGCGGGCGGGCGTCGCGAGCGCCAGCCGCCAACCGCCGCCGGGGGCGTCGTCGTCGGCGGTGACCTCCGCCTCGTGCACGGCGCCGTGCGCCCGCAGCTGCACGGTGCAGCGCAGCGGCAGCGGGCGCTCCCCCGAGGTCCACACGGGCCGCTCGGCCCGCAGCGCGGTGACCTCCAGCGCCTCCGCCGGCCCGACGAGCACGCGGCGCTGCACGGGCTCGACCGACAGCACGTACCGCGGCCGCCCGTCGCCGGCCGGCACGCGCAGGTCGAGCCCCCGGCGCTGCCCCACCGTGTACGCGTACGCGCCCTCGTGCTGCCCGACGACGGCGCCGGTCAGCGCGTCGACCACCGGCCCGGGCTGGGCGCCCAGCCGCTCGGCGAGGAAGCGCCGGGTGTCGCCGTCGGCGATGAAGCAGACGTCGTGCGAGTCGGGCTTGTCGGCGACGCCGAGGCCGCGACGGGCGGCCTCCTCGCGGACCCGGTCCTTGGTCATCCCGCCGAGCGGGAAGCGCGCGCCGGCGAGCTGCTCGGGCGTGAGCACCGCGAGCACGTACGACTGGTCCTTGGCGGCGTCGACCGAGCGGCGCAGGACGCCGTCCTCGAGCCGGGCGTGGTGGCCGGTGACGACGGCGTCGAAGCCGAGGGCGCGGGCGCGGTCGAGCACGGCCGCGAACTTGATGCGCTCGTTGCACCGCAGGCACGGGTTGGGGGTGCGCCCCGCGGCGTACTCGGCGACGAAGTCGTCGACGACGTCCTCGCGGAAGCGCGCGGCGAGGTCCCAGACGTAGAACGGGACGCCGAGCACGTCGGCGACCCGGGCGGCGTCGCGGGCGTCCTCCCGCGAGCAGCACCCGCGCGAGCCGGTGCGCAGCGCGTCGGGCACCGTGCTGGTCAGGTCGGCCAGCGCCAGGTGCACGGCCGTGACGTCGTGGCCCTCCTCGACGGCGAGGGCCGCCGCCACGGCCGAGTCGACGCCCCCCGACAGCGCGGCGAGCAGCCTCACCCGGGGTCCCCGCCGTGGTGGGTGGTGCTCATCGCGGCAGCAGCGTCCCCGCGCGCCGGGCCCGCTCCACGACGCCGGGCAGCGCCTCGACGAGGGCGTCGACGTCGTCGGTCGTGGAGGTGTGGCCGAGCGAGAAGCGCAGCGAGGAGCGGGCCGCCGCCTCGTCGGCGCCGGTGGCGAGCAGCACGTGCGAGGGGCGGGCGACGCCGGCCGAGCAGGCCGAGCCGGTCGAGACCTCGACGCCGCGGGCGTCGAGCAGCATGAGCAGCGAGTCGCCCTCGCAGCCGGGGAAGCCGAAGTGCGCGTTGCCCGGCAGCCGGGCGGCGCCGGCTGCCGAGGGCCGCGGGCCGTTGAGGACGGCGTCGGGCACGGCGGCCTCGACCCGCCGCACGAGGTCGTCGCGCAGCGCGGCCAGCCGGACGGCCTGGGCCTCCTGCCGCTGCACCGCGAGGTCGACGGCGAGCGCCAGGGCGGCGGCGCCCGGGGCGTCGAGGGTGCCCGAGCGGACGTCGCGCTCCTGGCCGCCGCCGTGCAGCAGCGGCTCGCACGCGGCGGTGCGCGACAGCAGCAGCGCCCCGGCGCCGAGCGGGCCGCCGAGCTTGTGGCCGGTCAGGCTCAGGGCGTCGGCGCCGCAGGCCGACCAGTCGACCGGCAGCGCGCCGACGGCCTGCACGGCGTCGGTGTGGAACGGCACGCCGTGCTCGGCGCAGGCCTCGGCGAGCTCGCGCACGGGCTGCACGGTGCCGATCTCGTTGTTCGCCCACATGACGGTGACCAGGGCGACGTCGGACGGGTCGCGCTCGAGCGCCTCGCGCAGCGCGTCCGGGTGCACGCGCCCGTCGACGTCGACCGGCAGCAGCTCGACCGTCGCGCCCTCGTGCGCGCCGAGCCACTGCACGGCGTCGAGGACGGCGTGGTGCTCGACGGCGCTGGCGAGCACGCGGGTGCGCCGGGGGTCGGCGGCCCGGCGGGCCCAGAACAGCCCCTTGACGGCGAGGTTGTCGCTCTCGGTGCCGCCCGCGGTGAGGACGACCTCGGAGGGGCGGGCGCCCAGCGCGGCGGCCAGGCGCTCCCGGGCCTCCTCGACGGTGCGCCGGGCCCGGCGCCCGGAGGCGTGCAGGGACGAGGCGTTGCCCGCCGCCGCGGTCGACGCGCGCAGGGACTCCGCGAGGGCCTCGGCGACCTCGGGCAGCAGCGGCGTGGAGGCCGCATGG
>DATMKB010000134.1:0-3414 GCA_035553635.1 Mycobacteriales bacterium | reverse complement strand
GCCCGCGCCCGTCCCGCCGGCTCCCCGCAACGGTCCTGGCGCCGCTCACGGTGAGCGCCGCGGCCGTCTCCGTCGGCGGCGTCCTGCTCGCCGGCGCGCTGGGCGCCGAGGGCGTGACGGCGCGGACGGTGCTCGCCACCGCGCTGCTCGTCGTCGGGCTGGGCGTGCTCGTCGGCAGCCGCTGGGGCCGCGCCCGCGGGCTGGTGGCCCTCGCCGTGGTGCTGGCCCTCGCGCTCGGCGCGGCGACCCGGGTCGACGCGGGCTTCGGCAGCTCGACCGGCGACCGCACGTGGGTGGTGGACGGGTCCGCCGAGCACCGGCTGGCCGCCGGCAGCGCCGTGCTCGACCTGCGCCCGCTGGCCTCGACCGAGCGCCGCGACCTCGACGTCGAGGCGCGGGTGGGGATGGGCGAGCTGCTCGTGCTGGTGCCCGAGGACCTGCGCCTGGAGCTCGACGCCGGCGTCGGCCTCGGCGAGCTCGTCACCACGGGCGCCGACGGCACGGAGAGGACCGAGCAGGGCACCGGCCTGAGCCGGTCGGTGGAGCTGGGCCCCGCCGGGGCGCGGAACGTGGCGCTGGACGTGCGCGTCGGCGTCGGAGAGCTGGAGGTGCGCGTTGTCCGAGCCTCGTGAGGCCCCGCAGGCCCGCCCCGTCGTGGGCCGGCACCCGCTCGACCCGCTGGCCCTGGTCGCCGGCCTGGTCGCCGTCGGGCTGGCGCTCGTCGCCCTGCTCGACGTCGACGTCGACGGCCGGTTCGTCCTGCCGGTGCTGCTGCTGGCCGGCGGCGTCGCCGGCGCGGCGACGGCGCTGCGCCGCGACTGATCAGCCGGTGTTGCGCAGGCCGGCCGCGATGCCGTTGACGGTGGTGAGCAGCGCCCGCTGCTCGTCGGCGTCCGGCTCGCGGCCGTCCGCCAGCGCCGTGCGCCGCCGGTGCAGCAGCTCGACCTGCAGCGCGTGCAGCGGCGCGAGGTACCGCTCGCGGACGGCGAGCGTGCGGGCCAGCAGCGGGTGGGCGGCGAGCAGCTGGTCCGAACCGGCCAGTCGCAGCACCTCCGACAGCGTCTGCGCGTGCTCCTCGCGCACCTGGGCGAAGACGCCGTGCAGCCGCTCCGGCACGAGCACGTCGACGTACCGGCCGGCGATGTCGAGGTCAGTCTTGACGAGCGTCATCTCGACGTTGCCGAGGAACGAGGCGAAGAACGGCCAGCCGAGCATCTCGCGCAGCGCGTCCTCGAGCCCCGCCTCGCGCGCCGCGCGCAGGCCCGCGCCCACGCCGAACCAGCCCGGCACCACCATGCGGCTCTGCGTCCAGCCGAACACCCACGGGATGGCGCGCAAGCTGTCGATGCCGGCCGGTCCCTGCCCCGGCCGGCGGGCCGGCCGCGAGCCGATGTTGAGGCCGGCGAGCTCCTCGACCGGCGTCGCGAGGGAGAAGAACTCCGGCAGGTCGGGGTCGTCGACGAGCTCGCGGTAGCGGCGCTGCGCGGCGGACGACACGACGTCCATGACGTCGTCGTAGCCGGCGAGCACGCGGGGGTCCACCTGCTCGCTGCGGTGCAGCACCGACGCCTGCAGCACCGAGCTGAGCAGCACGTCGAGGTTGTGCTCCGCCAGCCGCGGCAGAAGGTACTTGTCGCTCACCACCTCGCCCTGCTCGGTGAGCTTCATCGAGCCGTCGAGCACGCCGTACGGGGAGGCGAGCACCGCCTCGGCCGCCGGGCCGCCGCCGCGCCCGACCGAGCCGCCGCGCCCGTGGAAGAGCCGCAGCCGGACGCCGTGCCGCGCGGCGACGTCGCGCAGCCGCCGCTGCGCCCGCTGGATCTCCCACCGGGAGGTCGTGACGCCGGCGTCCTTGTTGCTGTCGGAGTAGCCGAGCATCACCTCCTGCAGGTCGCCGCGCAGCCGCACCAGCTCGCGGTAGGAGGGGTCGCTGAGCATGGCGTGCAGCAGGTCGCCGGCCCGGCGCAGCTCGCTGCCGGTCTCGAACAGCGGGACGACGCCGATGCGCGCCACCCCTTCGGCGAGGTCGACCAGCCCGCTCTCGCGCGCCAGCACGACGACGGCGAGGACGTCGTCGACGCCCTGGGCCATGGAGATGATCCAGCTCTCGACGACGTCGGGCCCGAAGACGTCGAGCGCGCCGCGGACGACGTCGAAGACCTCGAGCACCGACCGCGCCGCCTCCGGCACCGCGCCGGGCCGCACGAGCGGGCGGCGCCCCTGCAGCTCGCGCGACAGCAGGCTCGTGCGCCAGTCGCGGTCGAGCTCGGCGTACGGGTGCGACAGCTCGTGCAGCCGGTCGAACAGCGCGCCCACCGCCTCGTGGTGCCGCGCCGCGTGCTCGCGCACGTCGAGCACCGCGAGGTTGAGGCCGACGGCGCGCGCGGTGCGCAGTGCCCGGGCGAGCGGCCCGTCCGCCACCAGGCGCCCGCCGTTGTCAACGAGGGAGTCGCGCAGCAGCTCGAGCTCCGCGAGGTACTCCGCCGCGGTCAGGTAGTCGCGGCCGGGCTCGTGCCGCCGGCCCTCGGCGAGCCGCCGCTGCGTCGCGAGCAGCCGCTCCCGCACGTAGGTGAGCTTGAACCGGTAGGGCTCCTCGGCGTTGAGCCGCACCCACCGCTCGTGCACGTGCGGCATGAGCTCCCGGTCGCGCTCGAGGCTGTCGCGCAGCGCCGCGCTGACGCCGGCCAGCCGCGTCGACACCGACAGCTCGGACGTGAGCCGCTCGACGAGCTCGAGCTGCAGGCGCAGGGCGTGGTCGGCGTTGAGCTGCAGCACCTCGAGCGTGGTGGCGGCGGTGACGTTCGGGTTGCCGTCCCGGTCGCCGCCCACCCAGCTGCCGAAGCGCAGCGGCGCGGCGCCGTCGGGCAGGGCGGCACCGAGCTCGTCGAGCCCGGCCTCGAAGCGCTCGACGACGCGGGGCAGGACGTCGCGCACCAGCTGGTCGAGGTAGTACACGACGGCGCCCGCCTCGTCGGAGACGTGCGGCTTGCCGACGCGCAGCTCGTCGGTCTGCCAGAGCAGCTGCACCTGCTCGCGCAGGCGCCGCTCGAGCACCCGGTCGGGCAGGTCGGCGTCGAGCAGGTCCGCGACGCGGCGCAGCGTCCGCAGCACCGACTGCCGGGACGCCTCCGTCGGGTGCGCGGTGAACACCGGCCGGAGCTCCAGCCGGCCGAGGACGTCGCGCAGCACCTCCGGGTCGGCCGAGCGCAGCTGCGCGACGGCCGTCGCCACCGGGCCCTCGCCGGCGTCCTGCTGGGCGGCGAGGTCGCGGCCGCGGTGCACCTGCTCGGCCAGGTTCGCCAGCGCGAAGAAGGTCGAGAAGGTGCGGGCCAGCAGCGCGGCGGTGCGGCCCTCCAGGCCCTGCAGCAGGTCCTGCAGCTCCCGCGCCCCCGCCGGGTCGCGCACGAGGCGGCG
>DATMKB010000133.1:0-3489 GCA_035553635.1 Mycobacteriales bacterium | reverse complement strand
GGTGCTCGAGCAGGGCGGCACCACCGCGCTGGCCGACGCCGTCGAGGCGATGGGCGCGGACGACCCGCGCACCCAGGCGCTGCCCGACGACGTGCGCGCGTTCCTGCGCGCCCGCATGGTGGCCTCCAGCGGCACCGCGCTGATCGGCATGGCCGCCGGCCTCACCGGCGAGCCGGACCGCGTCGACGCGCTGCGCGCCACCGGCGTCCCGCTGCTCGTGCTGCACGGCGAGCACGACGACGCGTGGGCGCCGGCGCTGCAGCGGTCGATGGCGCAGCGGCTCGGCGCGCGCTACGTCGTCGCGCCCGACGCCCTGCACTCCCCCGCCGTCGAGAGCCCGCTCGTCACCGCGCAGGCGATGACCGCGTTCTTCGACGACGTCGAGGGCGCGGTCGAGCGCTCAGCCTGAGCCGGTCGACTCCTGCACGACGTCGAACGCCCAGATCGTCGAGCCCGTCGCCGCACGCGACTCCTCCGGCGGGCGGCCGCTGGCCCCCGCGTGCCCGTGCGCGAAGCTCTGCGACCCGCGCCAGGCGTCGAAGTCGTCCCGGCTGCGCCAGCGCGTGTAGACGAGGTAGTCGTCGGTGCCCTCGACCGGTCGCAGCAGCTCGAACGACAGGAAGCCCGGCGCGCTGTCGACGGCGCCCTGCCTCGCGGCGAAGCGCGACTCGAGCACCTCGCCTCCCCCGGGCGGCACGGTGAGCACGTTGACGGCGACGAAGACCATGCGGCCACGCTAGGCGCGAGGTGTGCTCCGCGCTCGCCGGTGGCACCCTCGGGACGTGACCGCGCAGCCCCTGCCCCCGGCGCCGGCCGACCCCGGGCTCTTCGGGCCGGACAGCGTGACGTGGCGGGTGCACGCCGACCCGTCGATGGCCCTCGCCGGCCTGCGCGCGCTGCTGCTGCAGGCGCTGCACCCGCTGGCGCTCGCGGGCGTGCTGCAGCACAGCGACTTCCGCGCCGACCCGTGGGGGCGGCTGGTCCGCACCGCCGAGTACGTCGGCGTCGTCAGCTACGGCACGACGCGCGACGCGCAGCGCGCCGCCGCCCGCGTGCGCGGCCTGCACCGCCGGCTGTCCGGCGTCGAGCCGGAGACCGGCACGCCGTACCGCGTCGACGACCCGGAGCTGCTGCGGTGGGTGCACTGCAGCGAGGTGGAGTCGTTCCTGACGACGGCGGTGCGCAGCGGCCTGCGCCTGTCGCGCGCGGACCAGGACCGCTACTACGCCGAGCAGACGGTCGCGGCGCAGCTCGTCGGCCTCGACCCGGACGACGTCCCCGACTCCGTCGACGCCATGAGGACGTACTTCCGCGACGTGCGCCCGCAGCTGCGCGGCACCGCCGCCGCGCGCAGCACCGCGCGCTTCGTGCTGTGGCCGCCGATGCCGGCGCTGGTGCAGCTCGGCACGCCCGCGCGACCGGCGTGGACGGCGCTCGCGACGGCGTCGTTCGCGATGCTGCCGCGCTGGGCGCGGCGGATGTACGCGCTGCCGGGACTGCCCACCACCGACCTCGCCGCGACCGCCGTCGGTGCGGGTCTGCGCACCGGTCTGCTCGTCGTCCCGGAGCGGCTGCGCAACGGCCCGCACGTGCGCGACGCGCACGCCCGGCTGGGCATCTGAACGGGGCCGGGAACGCCGACGGGCCGGCCCGCAGCGCGGACCGGCCCGTCGGACGAGCAGCAGGTGCTCAGCTGCCGTAGATGCGCTCCGGGAAGTCCTCGCCGACCTGCGGCAGGACCGGCTGGATCGTGTCGTCGAGGAACGCGCCGAGGTTGCCGTCCTCGGCAGCGGCGCGCAGGTCGTCGAGGTGCAGCAGGCGCTGCGCGGCGTCGGCACGGAGGTCGTTGAGGGCGCGCACGTGGTCGTCGATCTGCGACGACAGCGACGTGATGGCCTTCACCTCCTCCTCGATGCCGCCGACGAGCTCGCGCAGGGCCGACGCGAGCGAGCTGCTCGCGGCGCGCGCGGACGGCGAGCTGCTGCGCTCCGAGCTGCTCGACGACGAGCGCGACGAGCCGCTGCGCTTGGCCGGCGCCTTGCGCGCGCCCGCCTTCTTGGCCGGACCGCGGCGACCGCCGCCGCGCGTGCTCTTGGCCGCGCCGGACGACCGGCCGCGGCGCGGCGCGCTCGACTCCGTCGCGCCGCTGTCGCCGCCGTCGTTCGACGCGGTCGGCTCGGTGGCGGCCGGCGTCTCAGGGGTCTCGCTCAAGGGGTCCTCCGTGTCGGTGGGTGGTGCCTGTCGCCGGCGCCGGTCGCCCCGTCGCGGGGTGGCGGCGCGCAGTCGGGGGGCATCGTGTCAGGTCTGCGCGCCGAGCGCGAGGACGACCCCCCTACATCTCAGAGCCGCTGCAACCGCTCGGCCGCCGCGCGCAGCGTCTCGAGCCGCTTCGGGAACGCGAAGCGCAGCAGCCGCGCGCCGTCCGCCGGGTCGGCGAAGAAGCTGGTGCCCGGCACCGCGGCGATGCCCGGCTCGCGCACCAGCCGGCGGGCGAGCGCGGCGGAGTCGCCGTCGGGGTCGACGTCGTCGGTCTCGCAGAGCACGTAGTACGCGCCGTCCGGGACGCGGAACCGGAAGCCCGCCGTCGCCAGCGCGTCGCACAGCACGTCGCGCCGCTCGCGGTACTGGGCGGCCGTCCGCGCGTAGTACTCGGCGGGCAGGTCCATGGCCGCGGCGCCCGCCGCCTGCAGGGGTGCCGCCGCGCCGACGGTCAGGAAGTCGTGCACCTTGCGCACGGCGCCGGTGACGTCGGGCGGTGCGATGGTCCAGCCGACGCGCCAGCCCGTCACGGCGTACGTCTTCGACAGCGCGTTGACGGTGACCGTGCGGTCCTCGAGGCCCGGCACCGTCGCCGGTGGGACGTGCTCGGCGTCGTAGACGATGTGCTCGTAGATCTCGTCGGTGATGACGAGGACGTCGTGCCGCTGGCAGAGCTCGGCGATCAGCGCGAGCTCCTCGCGCGAGAAGACCTTGCCGGTCGGGTTGTGCGGCGTGTTGACGATGACGGCGCGCGTGCGGTCGGTGAAGGCCGCGCGCAGCTCGGCCTCGTCGACCGACCAGTCCGGGGCGTGCAGCGTCACGTACCTCGGCGTCGCGCCGGACAGCACGGCGTCGGGGGCGTAGTTCTCGTAGAAGGGCTCGAAGACGATGACCTCGTCGCCCGGGTCGACGGTCGCGAGGAGCGTCGCGACCATCGCCTCGGTGGAGCCGCACGTGACGCACAGCTGCGTCTCCGGGTCCACCTCCCAGCCCGGGTAGGTGCGCGCGACCTTGCGAGCGACGGCGTCGCGGAACTCCTTGGCGCCCCAGGTGATGGCGTACTGGTTGACGTCGTCGTCGATGGCCCGCTTGGCCGCCTCCTTCAGCTCGGGCGGGCACGGGAAGTCCGGGAACCCCTGGGCGAGGTTGACGGCTCCGGACTGCAGCGCCAGCCGCGTCATCTCCCGGATCACCGACTCGGTGAACGACGCTGCCTTCCGGCTCGTGCGC
>DATMKB010000132.1:0-3551 GCA_035553635.1 Mycobacteriales bacterium | reverse complement strand
GACGTACACCGACCCGGCCACGCTCGAGACCCGTGCGGTCACCGTGAACGCCCCGACCGTGGTCGTGGCGTGCGGCGCGCTCGAGACGCCGGCGCTGCTCCTGCGCAGCGGCATCGGCGGCCCGGCCGTCGGCAAGAACCTGTACCTGCACCCGTCGATCGGCCTGTTCGGCGTCTACGAGGACGACCAGCAGGCGTGGTGGGGGCCGCCCCAGGCGCTCGTCATGGACGAGTTCCGCGACCTCGGCGACGGCTACGGCCTGCTCGTCGAGGGCTCGCAGTACTACACGGGCGTCTTCGCCTTCCAGCTCGCGCGCAAGGACGGCAAGGACGGCAAGGAGGCCATGAGCAAGCTCGGCCGGATGTCCGACCTGCTCACGATCGTCCGCGACCACGCCGGTGGCGAGGTCACGCTCGGGCCGGACGGCGAGCCGCTGCACACCTACGCCGTGACCGACCCGCGGGACGAGGCGAACCTGCGCCGCTGCTACCGCGTGCTCGCCGAGCTGCACCTCGCGGCCGGCGCGCAGGAGCTCTACCTCAACACGCCCACCGCACCGGTGTACCGCCGCGGCGACGACCTCGAGGCCTGGTTCGCCGCCCTCGACGCGATGCACTTCGGCGCCGGCGGCATCGCCATGGGCTCGGCGCACCAGATGGGCACCGCCCGCATGGGCACCGACCCGCAGACCTCCGCCTGCCGCCCGACCGGCGAGCTGCACGACGTCCCGGGCGTCTGGATCGGCGACACGAGCGCCTTCCCGACGCCGTCCGGCGCCAACCCGATGCTCACCTGCATGGCCCTCGCGCACCGCACCGCCGAGAACATCAGCGGCCGCCGCGACGAGGTCCCCGCTGCCCGCGAGCCCCAGGCCGAGGCGGCGCTCGACGCCGCCCCGGCCGCCTGAGAGAGGACGTCATGACCGCCACCGCCGAAGCCCCGCAGCAGGCCCCCGCGCGGCCGCAGCTCCAGCACTCGCGCGACGTCCTCTACGTCGACGGGCAGTGGGTCCCCTCGACCGGCAGCGGCCGGCTCGAGGTCACGAACCCGTTCACCGAGGAGGTCGTCGGCACGGTGCCGCAGGGCACCGCCGAGGACGTCGACCGCGCGGCCCGCGCCGCGGCCCGGGCACTGCCGGAGTGGTCGGAGACGCCGCTCGAGGAGCGGGTCGCCGCCTGCCGCCGGGTGGCCGAGGGGCTCAAGGCGCGTGCCGGCGACGTCGCGCTCTACGCCTCGACCGAGATGGGCGCGCCGTGGCAGGTCGCCGTCATGGTGCAGGCAGGGCTGCCGGTCATCGACTTCGCGTCGATGGAGGACGTGGCGGAGCAGGTCGAGTGGGAGCGGCGCTCCGGCAACTCGCTGCTCGTCCGCAAGGCCGCCGGCGTCGTCGGCGCCATCACGCCGTGGAACTACCCGCTGCACCAGATCAGCGCGAAGGTCGCCCCGACGCTGCTCGCCGGCGGCACGATCGTCGTCAAGCCGTCGGAGCTCGTGCCAGGCGTCGCGTACGTGCTCGCCGAGGTCATCGACGCCGCGGGCCTGCCGGCGGGAGTCTTCAACCTCGTCACCGGCACCGGCCCGGAGGTCGGCGAGGCGATCGTGCGGCACGAGGCCGTCGACATGGTGTCGTTCACCGGCTCCACGCGCGCGGGGCGCCGGGTGGCCGAGCTGGCCTCCGCCGCCCCGAAGCGCACGTCGCTGGAGCTGGGCGGCAAGAGCGCCTCCGTGCTGCTCGACGACCTGTCCGCCGAGGAGGTGGGCGGCGCGGTGGCGGGCTCCCTCACCGGCTGCCTCATCAACAGCGGCCAGACGTGCAGCGCGACCACCCGCCTGGTCGTCCCGCGCTCGCGGCTGGACGAGGTCTGCGGGCTGCTCGAGGTCTTCGTGCAGTTCGCGCCGATGGGCGACCCGCTCGACCCGCAGACGCAGCAGGGACCGCTGGTGAGCAAGCGCCAGCAGGAGACCGTCCGCGGCTACATCCGCGACGCCGTCGCCGACGGCGCCCGGCTCGTGGCCGGCGGCGCCGAGCAGCCCGAGCACCTGCCGCACGGCTTCTTCGTGTCGCCGACCGTCCTCGTGGCGGAGGCCGGCTCGCGCATCGAGCAGGAGGAGGTCTTCGGGCCGGTGCTCACCGTCGTGCCCTACGACGGCTCCGACGAGGAGGCGCTCGCGGTCGCGAACGGCACGCCCTACGGGCTCTCGGGCGCGGTGTGGGCCTCCGACCGCGACCGCGCGGTGCGCTTCGCCAAGCGCATGCGCACCGGCCAGGTGGGCGTCAACGGCGGCGTGTTCAACCCGACCGCCCCCTTCGGCGGCTTCGGCCAGAGCGGTTACGGCCGCGAGCTCGGACCGCTCGGCGTCGAGGAGTTCACCGCCATCACGTCGCTGCAGCTCTAGCGACCCGCCGCCCGCCGGCGGGTGACAGGTCCCTGTCCGGCTCGCTCACCGACTGCTGCCCGTCCGTACGCGGCGAACGACCCGCAGGCCCGCGTCCCCGCAGTCGCCGACGGCAGCAGTCGGTGAGCGCGCCGACAAGCCCTCCGAACACCCCGTAGCCGCTCACGACAGCAGTCGGTGAGCGCGCCGACAAGCCCTCCGGACACCCCGCGGTCGCTGACGACAGCAGTCGGTGAGTGCGGCGGACAGAGCTGCAAGTCACCCCTGGGGGCGCCCGGCGTTGTCCACAGAGCGGCGCCGGGCGGTGGCGGCTGCCGGTCGCCGCGTCGTCCACTGGCGGCATGGACGTCGCTCAGGTGCTGCGCGAGGCGCGCCAGTCGGCCGGGCTCAGTCAGCGGGCGCTCGCCGCGCGGGCGGGCGTGTCGTCGGGGACGGTCGCCCACGCCGAGAGCGGCCGCAGGTCGCTGGGCGTCCCCACGCTCGAGGCCCTGCTCGCGGCGTGCGGCCGGGAGCTGGCCGTGCGGCCCGTGCCGGCCTCGTCCGACGGCGCGCCGCGGGTGGACGAGCAGCGGCTGCTCGCGCACCTGCGCCGCTCGCTCACCCAGCGGCTGGAGACGGCCCTGGACGCGGCCGGCGTCGCGCCCGCCACGCTGCGGGCCGTCGCGGACCGGTCCTGGCTGCCGCACCTCCGGCTGACCGGTGACCTCGCGGTCGCCGTCTGGGTCCCCGACGTCGTGCCGCGGCTGCCGCTCCTGCTCGAGCCGGTCGGGCAGCGTGCGGCTGACCGGCGGGCGAACCGTTGCGGCTGCGCGGACGTCGTCGTCCTGCCGCCGGACGAGCACGCCTCCCGGGACGGCGACGTCGTCCTGTGGCTGGACCGCGGCACGCCCCTCGCCGTGCTGCCGCCGGCGGCGCTGGCCGCGGAAGACGAGAGGCACCGCACCGAGCTGCTGACCGCCGCGCGGCTGCTGCACCTGCACCAGGGAGAGGACGCCGCCGGGCGCCGCGCGCCCCCGCACCGCCAGCCCGACGAGCGCGACGAGCGCCGGCGGCTCAGCCGGCACGTGCGCTACCCCCTGACGGCGGGCCCGGACGTGCAGGACAGCCGGTCCGGCCGCGTCGACGCGCCGGTCAGCCTGCCGCAGTGGCTCGAC